>NZ_JBVVQQ010000007.1:0-80802 GCF_055811135.1 Mesorhizobium sp. WSM4817
GCTCGGATATGATCCCTCCCATCGGCAGAGCCATTAGAAGCTACGACACGTACGGGCGAAATGACAGCTTTGGGTCAGGTCACGACGATGCCCACACCAACTTGAATGTCCGCTGTTGAATATTCGCAGCCCGAAGCTGCCAGTCCGCTGTCGGCCAAAAATGACCATGAACGCCGAGGTTTGGTGGAAAACGGAACGTCCGCTGTCGGCCACCCTCCAGCAAATTTCCACCACATCCCAGAACTAACGATCGCTTCATCGGGATTGGCTGATAGCTTCGGCACGTCTTGGCATGCATGACTGCGGGAGGATGCCCCCTTGAGAATGAGATATCTGCTAGCAGCCTCACTCGTTGTGGCGATCGTCCTGACGCTCAGATGGGAATGGCTGGAGCCCCATCACTTCGAGGATGACGTCATGCGAGCCGCGCTGGCGGAGGAAGTTCGCCGGGACGACACCCGCTGCCCGCTCAGCAGCAAAGCTGTTGAGCAGGCTCGGCCATGGGTTCTTGCAGCCTGCGCGGCAGGCGGGCTCGGCTGGCATGAGGCAGCGGCGAAATATGGCGACGATGCAGCCAGAGTGCTCCTCGTCTATGGCGAGGATGCGGATTTCGTGGAGGTTTTCGACCGTCTCGGCCATCCGGTCGTGCCGGTGATTGCTTACTTCGTGAAGAATGGATCGTCGCAGTACTTGTTGCAGGAAACCATCGGTCAGGGCCTCTCGAGCCTGTGGGACGACCGGCAGGTGGGATTCGGCCTCGCCCAGATTTCGCCGGAGCAATATGGGCTTATTGCCATTCGCGAGCTCAAGGATCGCGGGCATGAGATGCTGTCGGAGTTCGAGATCGTTGACGGAACAGCAGTCCGCAGACAGCTCACCCGCACGCTGCTTGGTGCGAAGAACATAGTCCTGGGCGGCGTTTCCGACCTGGAAGGGGTGATCACCCGCGGCGAGCGGCTTCCGACCTGGGACGAGATGGGTTGGGCGGCCTTCGATGCGGCAATCGTCGTCGGGGGCATGGGCGCCGCAGCCAAGGCATTGCGGGTTGCGAGGGCACCGGTGGCCGCAGCTGGTCGCGGAACTGTGCGGATCTCACATCTGAGGGCTGCAGGCAAAGGTGCGTTCCAATCGCTTTCCGCCGTCGGTACCGCAGCCGGTGTCGCCGCCGTCGTCGCACTTCCCTATGTGGCGATCACGCGACCTCACCTTCTGACAAACGCGGCCGGTTGGATAGCCGAACAAGCAGGTCTCCCGGCCTGGCTCGGCGCCTTTGCGGCCTACCTTATACTCTGTCTTGTCCTGGCTTCTCTGCTGAGGATGGTTCTGGCGCCGCTGGCCTGGACGCTGCGAACGCTGGGCAAGATCGTTGGACGATTCGCCGGTGCCGGCGGTGTCCGATCCGCCTAAGTCCCGGGCACAGCGCCAATGGTGCGCGAAGCAGACATAGTTTAGATGGCGCGGCCTCAGATTCTGCAAAATCGCGAGTGGGTATGTGCCGGAACAGCCGACCTGGGGTTGGCGGGTGAAATGGCAGCAATAGCGTGTCGCAGTTAAATAGTTATGCGTCTGCCAGCTCCATCGAGCGGCCTAGATGCTTTTCCATCTTTTCAGTGGGGATATCTGTGGGGCAGGCAGAATTCGGGATGCCTAACCCATTGTTTTTTCTGGTCGGAGTGGCAGGATTTGAACCTGCGACCCCATCGTCCCGAACGATGTGCGCTACCAGGCTGCGCTACACTCCGTGACCAGACCGCGGGCTTATAGCCGCCGTACTTCGTTCCTGCAAGCACCAATGGCAGCGCTTCTGTCGCATTTCTTGCCGTTTCGCTCTAACGTCATACAGGTTTCAGTTCCCTGCGGGATAAACACCGCTTAACGGCTCGTGTTATAGGCATGGCCACCTGCGTTGAAACCACTCTGAATCCAGCCGCTTGGAGTTGCTGTCTTGTCCCTGAAGATCGTTAGTGAAGCCCTTCCCAACACCTTCGAGTTTGAAACCTCGGCGCTGATCAAGGCGTCCGGCTTTCGTGAGTATGATGCGCGCTGGTGGTTCGGCCATCCGGGCTCTGCCGAGCCGCCGGAGCTCAACCTGATCGGTGTCCAGGCGCTTGGCATGGGGCTCGGCACGCTGATCCGGCGCCTGGGCGCCGGACCAGATATCGTGACCGGGCATGATTTCCGCTCCTATTCGCTGGCGATCAAGCTGGCGCTGGTTTCCGGGCTGATGGCGGCCGGCGCGCGGGTTAGGGATATCGGGTTGGCGCTATCGCCGATGGCTTATTTCGCCCAGTTCGCGCTCGACACGCCGTCTGTCGCCATGGTCACCGCCTCGCACAACGAGAACGGCTGGAGCGGCGTCAAGATGGGGGCGGCGCGTCCGCTGACTTTCGGTCCGGAGGAAATGAGCGCATTGAAGGCGATCGTGCTTGCCGGCGACTTCGACCTGGTCGGCGGCGGCTCCTATGACTTCGTTGCGGATTTCCGCAAGATCTATCTCGACGACCTGACCCGCGACAAGCGCATAGCGAGAAAGCTCAAGGTGGTCGCCGCCTGCGGCAACGGCACTGCCGGCGCTTTTGCACCTGAAGCGCTGGAACGGATCGGCTGCGAGGTGATCCCGCTCGATGTCGAGCTCGATCATAGGTTTCCGAACTACAACCCCAATCCCGAAGACATGAAGATGCTGCACGCGATCCGCGACAAGGTGCTGGAGACAGGAGCAGATGTCGGGCTTGGCTTCGACGGCGATGGCGACCGCTGCGGCGTGGTCGACAATGAAGGCAACGAGATCTTCGCCGACAAGGTCGGCGTCATGCTCGCGCGCGACATTGCGCGCCTGCATCCAGGCTCGACCTTCGTCGTCGACGTCAAGTCGACCGGATTGTTCAATACCGACGCCGCGCTGCGCGCCGATGGCGCCGTCACCGATTATTGGAAGACCGGCCACTCCTATATAAAGCGGCGCGTGGCCGAGCTTGGCGCCATCGCCGGTTTCGAGAAATCCGGTCATTTCTTCTTCAACCCGCCGATCGGGCGCGGCTATGATGATGGTCTGATCACAGCCATCGCCATCTGCGAGATGCTGGATCGCAGCCCGACAAGCAGCATGGCCGATCTCTATCGCGACCTGCCGCTGACTTTCGGCACGCCGACCATGTCGCCGCACTGCGCCGACGAGCTGAAATATGGCGTGGTCGAGCGGGTCGTTTCCGACTTTCAAGCCATGAAGCATGACGGCGCCATCTTCGCCGGCCAGAAGATCGCCGAGCTGATCACCGTCAATGGCGTTCGCGTCGTTGCCGAGGACGGCACCTGGGGCCTGGTGCGGGCGTCGTCGAACAAGCCGGAGCTTGTCGTCGTGGTGGAGAGCCCGGTGTCGTCCGAACGGCGCCGGCAGATGTTCGAAGCCGTCGATGCGGTGCTGCGCCGCAGCCCTGAGGTCGGCGCCTACAACCAGACCTTCTAAGAGACTGTTTGGAAATTCTACTCTGGCGGCCATCTGATGGCGTTTTCTGCGCTTCCGGCGCTCACGGACCAGCGCATGACCCGGAAACCGATTTCGGTTTCCGGAAAGGATCATGCGCCAACCAAAGTGTTAGAGCGTCCTTTGCGCGTCAAATGGACGCGCGGCACTCTAATGTCCGCTGCGCGCCGGTTCTCGAAACCACCACCATATGACTCGCCAGAGCGAATTTCGAACAGTCTCTAAGGTCTCCGGACGGCGGCGCGGTGAGCCTCAATAGGGGCTCGCAACGTCGCCGGTCTCGACATAGACCGACTTCAACTGCGAATAGAGTGCCAACGCGGCAAGCGAGTTTTCTCGCCCGATTCCTGACTGCTTGAAGCCGCCGAAGGGAATTTCGACCGGCGTCAGGTTGTAGGCGTTGATCCAGCAGGTGCCGGCCTGCAGCTCGGCGATGACGCGGTGGGCGCGCGGCAGGTCGCGCGTGAACACGCCGGCGGCAAGGCCGAATTCGGTATCGTTGGCGCGGTCGATCACCTCGTCCTCACCGTCGAATTTCAGCACGCTCATGACAGGCCCGAAAATCTCCTCGCGCGCGATGCGCATCGTGTCGGTGACGCCGGTGAAGACCGTCGGCTCGACGAAGAAGCCGCCTTGGAAACCTTGCAGCGAAGGTACATTGCCGCCGCAGGCGAGCACAGCGCCATCTTGCTTGCCGGCCTCGATATAGCCGATGACCTTTTCATGCTGCGCCTTGGAGACCAGCGGCCCCATCTGCGTTTCCTGGTCAAGCGGATCGCCGATACGGATTTTCTTGGTCCGCTCGACCAGCCGTTCGACGAAACGGTCGTGGATGCCCTTCTGCACGAACACCCGCGTGCCGTTGGAGCAGATCTGGCCGGCCGAATAGAAATTGCCGAGCATGGCGCCGCCGATGGCATTTTCGAGATCGGCATCGTCGAAGACGATCAGCGGCGACTTGCCGCCAAGCTCCATGGTGGCATGCTTCATCTTCGAGCCGGCGAGCGACAGCACCTTGCGGCCGGTCGGCACCGAGCCGGTCACCGAAACCTTGGCGACGACATCGTGGCCGACGAGGCCGGCGCCGACATCGCCATAGCCCTGCACGACGTTGAACAGCCCATCGGGCAGGCCGGCCTCGGTGTAGATTTCGGCGAGCGCCAGCGCCGACAGCGGCGTGTTCTCCGACGGCTTGAACACCATGGCGTTGCCCATGGCGAGTGCCGGCGCCGATTTCCAGCCGGCGATCTGGATCGGGTAGTTCCAGGCGCCGATGCCGACGCAGACGCCCAGCGCCTCGCGCCTTGTATAGGCAAAGGCGCCGCCGAGATCAACGGACTCGCCATTATAGGCAGCGACCGCGCCGCCGAAATATTCGAGGCAGTCGGCTGCCGATGGCGCGTCCGCCACCAGCGTCTCCTGGATCGCCTTGCCGGTATCCAGCGTCTCGATGCGCGCCAGGTCGGCGTTGCGCACGCGCAATATGTCGGCGGCGCGGCGCAGGATGCGCCCGCGCTCGACCGGCTTCAGCCGCGCCCAGGCCGGTTGTGCTGCACGCGCTGCTTCGATCGCCAGTTCCAGCACGTTCGGCGTCGCCGAACGCAGCATCGCGATGGTCTCGCCGGTTGCCGGATAGATGACCGCCAGCGGCGCACCTTGCTCATCGTCGATGTAGCGTCCGTTGACATAGTGCGATGCCTTTGGCTGGGCGCGCATGGGACCTTCTCCAAATTGTCTTTCGATGCGACCGGCGGGCAGACACCGCCGGATCATCGCTTATCGCATCGGCCCGAAAATCGGAATCGATTTTCGGAAAGCACGATGCGAGGACTAAAAAAGCGATAGAGCGCTTGTGCGTCCGAATGGACGAACGTCGTTCTATCGATCCGACACCTGCCAGCGCGGATTGATCCATGGTTCCTGGTTGGACGGCGCCAGCGGCGTGCGGCCGAGAATGTGGTCGGCGGCCTTTTCGCCGGTCATGATTGACGGCGCGTTGAGATTGCCGTTGGTGACGCGCGGGAAGATCGAAGAATCGGCGATCCGCAGCCCGTCGACGCCGATGACACGGCATTGCGGATCGACGACGCTCATCGGATCATCCTTGCGGCCCATCTTGCAAGTGCCGCAAGGGTGGTAGGCGCTTTCGGCGTGATCGCGGATGAAGGCATCGAGATCGTCGTCCGACTGCACGTGCGAGCCCGGCGAGATCTCCTTGCCGCGATAGGCATCGAAGGCCGACTGGCCGAAGATCTCGCGCGTCAGCCGGATGCAGTGGCGGAACTCGATCCAGTCGTCCGGATGCGACATGTAGTTGAAACGGATCACCGGCTTCGAGCCGGGATCGGGCGAGCGCAGCGTGACGGAACCGCGCGACTTTGATCGCATCGGCCCGACATGCGCCTGGAAACCATGCGCTTTCGCCGCCGCCTTGCCGTCATAGCGGACCGCCGCCGGGATGAAATGATACTGGATGTCGGGATAGTCGACGCCGGCGCGCGAGCGCACGAAGGCGGCCGCCTCGAAATGGTTGGTTGCGCCGAGGCCCGATTTGAAGAACAGCCATTGCGCGCCGATCAGCGCCTTGGAGAACGGGTTCAGCACCGAATTCAGCGTGATCGGCTGCGTCGATTCCTGCTGGATGTAGAGTTCCATATGGTCCTGCAGGTTGCGGCCGACGCCGGGCCGTTCGGCGACCACCGGAATGCCGTATTCCCTCAGATGTTGGGCCGGGCCGATGCCGGACAGCATCAGGATCTTGGGCGAATTGATCGAGGAGGCGGCAACGATCACTTCACGCCGCGCCTTGATCACCTGAATCCGTCTGCGCACTTCGATCTCGACACCGGTGGCGCGTTGATTCTCGATGATCACCCGTCGGGCGAAGCCCTTGACCAGGCTTACATTTTTCCGCCTCAGCGCCGGCCTGAGATAGGCACTCGCCGCCGACCAGCGGCGGCCGCCGCGAATGGTCTGCTCCATCGGACCAAAGCCTTCCTGCTTCGCGCCGTTGTAGTCGTCGGTCAGCTCGAAGCCGGCCTGACGGCCTGCCTCGACGAAGGCGCCGTAGAGTGGATTCGTCCTTGAGCCGCGCTGCACGGTCAGCGGGCCGCCGTGGCCGCGCCAGCCATTCTCGCCGCCGTTGGCGTCCTCCATGCGCTTGAAGTAGGGGAGCACGTCGGCAAACCCCCAGCCAGCCGCGCCCTGTTCGGCCCAATGGTCGAAATCGCGGGCGTGACCGCGTACATAGACCATGCCGTTGATCGAGGACGAGCCGCCGATGACCTTGCCGCGCGGCGTCGCCAGCACACGGCCGCCGAGATGCGGCTCCGGCTCGCTGGCAAAACCCCAGTCGTAGAGGCTCATATTGAGCGGGATCGACAGCGCCGACGGCATCTGGATCAGCGGCCCGATGTCGCTGCCGCCAAATTCGATGACGATCACCGAATATTTGCCATCCTCCGACAGCCGGTAGGCCATGGCCGAGCCGGCCGAGCCGGCGCCGATGATGACGAAATCCGCCTCAAGCATGGTTCATATGCGCCCATCGTTCATATGCGTCATGAAATCGGCGAGCGAGACATTGCCGCCGGTTGCCACCACGAGCACGCTCTTGCCGCTCACATCCACCTTGCCGCCGAGCAGCGCCGCCAGCGATGCAGCGCCCGAAGGTTCCAGCACCAGCTTCAACCGTTCGAAGGCGACGCGCATCGCGCCGCGCACCGATTGATCGTCGACGGTGATGCCGCGAACGCCCGCGGTCCTGACCGCCGCGAACGGCGCGTCGCCGGGCCTGCGCGCCATCAGCCCGTCGCATATCGATTTCGGCCCGATCGGCATGGTTTCGATGACGCCATGCGCCAGCGACGCGCCCATTCCGTCGAAACCTTCCGGCTCGACGCCAATGATCTCGGTCGCCGCCGACAGATAGTGGAAAGCCAGCGAAACGCCGCCGATCAGCCCGCCGCCGCCGACCGCGCAGAACAGCAGATCGGCGCTGGCATTCCTGGCATCGAGTTGCTCGAGTGCCTCCAGCCCGGCACCAGCCTGGCCGGCGACGATCTCGGGGTCATCGAACGGATGCAGCAGCGCCAGCCCCTCGGTCTCGGCGATCTCTCGCGCCGTGGCGGCCGCAACCTCCTCACGCGCGCGCTCGCCATGGTCGGTCAGCACCACGCGCGCGCCATAGCCGGTCGTTGCGTCGCGCTTGGCGGCCGGCGCGTCGATCGGCATGACGATCGTCACTGGAATGCCCAGCGCCTGGCCGGCGGCGGCCAGCCCTTGCGCAAAATTGCCCGAGGAATAGGCGACGACGCCCTTCCTGGCTTCATCGGGCGAAAGCCGCTTCAGCCGCCAATAGGCGCCGCGCACCTTGAAGGAACCCGCCCATTGCAGCGACTCCGGCTTGACGAAGACGCGCAAGGCGCCGGTCTCTCTGGCCAAGGCCGCCGATTCCAGCAGCGGCGTGATCTGCGTCGCCTTGGCGGTGACGGCATAGGCCTGTTTGAGGTGATCGAGGGAGGGGACCTGGGTTGTCATCATTCGCCTCGTGGAAAGCGCTTCTGCTCTTCGAGCAGGTCGAGGTTCATGTGGTTGCGCATGTAACGTTCCGAGGCCTTCTGCAGCGGCTGGAATTCCCAGGGGTAATGCGTGCCGTTGCGCAGCGCCGGATAGACCACCCAGCGGCGCGCCTGGCTGGCGCGTACGGCGGCATCGAAGGCAGCCATGTCCCAGCGCGCCCGGACCTTATCGGTGAAAGAAGCCACCAAAGCCGCGTGCGCCGGGTCGGCGGCGAGGTTGGTCAATTCCCGCGGATCCGATTCAAGATCAAACAGTTGCGGCGGATCGATCTCGCAATGGATGAATTTGTAACGGCCCTCGCGGATCGCCACCATCGGTGCGTTGGAGCCTTCGGCCGCATATTCCATCAGCACAGGTTCAGTGCGCGTCTTGCCGTCGAGCAGCGGCAGCAGCGACTGGCCGTCGGTCCATGGCGCAATCCCGCTCATGTCGATGCCGGCGAGGTCGCAAAGCGTCGGCACGACGTCGAGATTGGAGACCGGTGCGTCGATCAGGATGGCCGAAATGTCTTTTCCGGCGATCATCAGCGGCACCCGCGCCGAGCCCTCGAAGAAGCACATCTTGAACCACAGGCCGCGCTCGCCGAGCATGTCGCCGTGATCGGAGCAGAACAGGATGATCGTGTCGTCGAGCATCCGCGTGCGCTCGAGCACCGACAGCAGTTCGCCGACCTTGTCGTCGAGATAGGAGATGCTGGCGAAATAGCCGCGCCGCGCGCGGCGGATCTGCTCGCCGGTGATGTCGAAACTGTCATAGTCGCTGGCGCGGTAAAGCCGCTGCGAATGCGGATCCTGTTCGTCATAGGGGATGAAGCCGACTTCCGGCTCGAGCGCCGGGCAATCCTCGTAGAGATCCCAATAGCGCCGGCGCGCGACATAGGGGTCGTGCGGATGGGTGAAGGAGACGGTCAGGCACCACGGCCGGCGCGCGGCATCGTCCGAGACGCGGGCGAAATCATAAAGCTTCTGCACCGCGTGAAAAGCGACTTCGTCGTCATATTCCATCTGGTTGGTGATCTCGGCGACGCCGGCGCCGGCCACCGAGCCGAGATTGTGATACCACCAGTCGATCCGCTCGCCGGGCTTGCGATAATCCGGCGTCCAACCGAAATCGGCCGGATAGATGTCGGTGGTCAGCCGCTCCTCGAAACCATGCAACTGATCCGGCCCGACGAAATGCATCTTGCCGGACAGGCAGGCGTGGTAGCCGGCGGCACGCAGATGATGCGCATAGGTCGGGATCGACGAGGCGAATTCGGCGGCATTGTCATAGACCTCGGTGCGCGACGGCAACTGGCCGCTCATGAACGCCGCACGGCCCGGCGCGCAGAGCGGCGAGGCGGTGTAATTGTTCTTGAAGCGCGCCGAACGAGCCGCCAGCGCCTTCAGATGCGGCGCATGCAGGAAGTCCGCCGGCCCATCCGGGAACAATGTGCCGTTGAGCTGATCGACCATGACGATCAGAAAATTGGGTCGCTTCGACGTCACTGCGCGCTCCGCCGGCCGAGTTTCGTTTCGAGATAGTCCTCGATCAGCGCGATCGCGGTCGCGGCATTGGGCACGCCGTCCTTCAGCGCGCGCCTGATGTAGAGCCCGTCGATCAGCGCCGCTGTCGCCTCGGCGACGCGGTCGGCTTCGCTTCTCGGCAGGATGCAGGTCAGCCCGCTCAACAGATTGGAATGCAGGCGTCGCGCATAGACCTTGAGCAGCCGGCGCAGCGCTGGCGATTTCTGCGCCTCGACATAGAAGGCGAGCCAGGCGGCTATCGTTTCCGGCTGGAACTGGGCGTCGGAGAAATTGACCGCGACCACCGCCGAAACGCGCTGGCGTGGCGTGCTGGCCGATCGAAGCGCGCGCCGCATGTCGGCGGTCAACTCGGCCAGGATGTGCCGCATCGTCGCCAGCAAAAGTTCGTCCTTGGCGCCGAAATAGTGATGGGCGAGCGCCGAGGACACCCCGGCTCGACCGGCGATTTCCGACATCGTCACATCAAGCGAACCGCGCTCGCCGATCGCCGAGATCGTCGCGTCGATCAGCGCCCTGCGGCGCAGCGGCTCCATTCCGATTTTCGGCATCTTTGCTCCGGTCCGTTGCGGCAAGATTATTTTTTATTGACGGATCAATCAACAAAAATCCGACGCGATTGTGTGGCAAATGTCGGCTGCCGTGACCAGATATCAAGATCAAGTGGTTGTGTGGTTCTGGCCCCTTTACGAAGTCGCTGGAACGGTTCATTCTTGAACAATGTTGATAGCGCGCCGCCACATCGCGTAGCCCGGCCCGCAGGGATGGAGATAACCATGACAGCATGCATCGTCGGCTGGGCGCATTCGCGCTTCGGCAAGCTCGAAGGCGAGACGCTGGAGGGTCTGATCACCAAGGTGGCTAGCGAGGCGCTCGAACATGCCGGCATCGGTCCGGACGAGGTCGACGAGATTGTGCTCGGCCACTTCAATGCCGGCTTTTCCGCACAGGATTTCACCGCAAGCTTGGTCCTGCAGGCCGACGACCGGCTGCGCTTCAAGCCGGCGACGCGGGTCGAGAACGCCTGCGCCACCGGCTCGGCGGCGGTCAGGCAAGGCATCCGTGCCATCGACGCCAATGCGGCGCGCATCGTGCTGGTGGTCGGCGCCGAGCAGATGACGACGACATCAGGTCCAGAAATCGGCAAGAATCTTCTCAAGGCCTCTTATCTGCCCGAAGAGGGCGACACGCCGGCAGGCTTCGCCGGCGTTTTCGGCCAGATCGCGCAAGCCTACTTCCAACGCTATGGCGACCAGTCGGACGCGCTGGCAATGATCGCCGCCAAGAACCACAGGAACGGCGTCGACAATCCCTATGCGCAGATGCGCAAGGATTTCGGCTATGAGTTCTGCCGGCACGAGAGCGAGAAGAACCCCTTCGTCGCCGGTCCCCTGAAGCGTACCGACTGCTCGCTGGTCTCGGACGGCGCCGCCGCCCTGGTGCTTGCCGACACGGCGACGGCATTGAAGATGCGCCGCGCCGTCGCTTTCCGCGCCAACGAGCATGTGCAGGATTTCCTGCCGATGTCGAAGCGTGACATCCTGGCATTCGAGGGTTGCGAGCAGGCGTGGAACCAGGCGCTGAACAAGGCCGGTGTGACGCTCGACGATTTGTCCTTCGTCGAGACGCATGACTGCTTCACCATCGCCGAGCTGATCGAATATGAGGCGATGGGCCTGGCGAAATCGGGCGAGGGCGCAAAACTGGCGATGGACGGCGAGACGGCGAAGGACGGTCGGCTGCCGATCAATCCGTCAGGCGGGCTGAAGGCCAAGGGCCATCCAATCGGCGCCACCGGCGTCTCGATGCATGTGCTGAGCGCGATGCAGCTCGTCGGCGAGGCCGGCGGCATCCAGGTGCCCGGAGCAAAGCTCGGCGGCATCTTCAATATGGGCGGCGCCGCCGTCGCCAACTACGTTTCCATTCTCGATCGGATCAGATAAAAGCGGCCCGCATTACAGCGCCGCGCGTCCTTCCGGACGCGCAAAGGACGCTGTAACATTTTGATTTGACGCATGATCCTCGAAATCGAATCCGATTTTTCGAGGTCATGCGTTAGCGGGGAACTCATGACGAATCCGGTTCTGGTCGAAGTTTTGCGCGGCACCGTGGTCGAGAGCGCGCATCGTGGCGCCATTGCGGTCTTCGATGCCGACGGCACGCCGGTCTGGGAAATCGGCGATACGACCCGTCCGGTGTTCCCGCGCTCGGCGGTCAAGGCGATCCAGGCGCTGCCGCTGGTCGAAAGCGGCGCCGCCGATGCGTACGGTTTCGGCGACCGCGAACTGGCGCTGGCCTGCGCTTCGCATTCCGGCGAGCCGGCGCATGTCGAACTGGCGCGGGCGATGCTGGCCAAAGCCGGGCTGGACGACACGGCGCTGGAATGCGGCGCGCATTGGCCGTCAAGCCATGACGCGACAGTTGCGCTCGCCCGTGCCGGCACCTCGCCAAACGCGCTGCACAACAATTGTTCTGGCAAGCATGCGGGCTTTCTCTGCACCTGCGTCCACGCCGGCGTCGCTCATCGCGGCTATGTCAAATCAGGCCATGCCTCGCAGGACATGGTGCGAGATGCAATGCAAGCGGTGACCGGTGCTGCCCATGATGTCGATCATTGCGGCACTGACGGCTGCTCGATCCCGACCTATGCCGTGCCGCTACGCAGCTTCGCGCTCGGCTTTGCCCGCATGGCGACAGGTATTGGCTTTGAACCCATTCGCGCCAAAGCCGCAAAGCGGCTGCTTTCCGCCTGCATGGCCGAGCCATTTTTCGTCGCTGGGACGGGCAGGGCTGATGTTGCGCTGATGCAGGCCGCGTCAGGCCGGATTTTTGTGAAGGGAGGGGCCGAAGGCGTCTATTGCGCGGCACTTCCCGAGCTTGGCCTTGGCATTGCGCTGAAATGCGATGATGGCGCCGGCCGCGCCGCTGAAGTCATGGTCGCGGCCTGCATGGCCAAGGTTTTGCACGCCGACAAGGCGCTGGCGGCGATACTGGTCGAACAGGCACATCCGCCCGTGGAAAACCGGATCGGCGCCAAGGTCGGCTCACTCCGCCCCACTGCTGCGCTGGGCTGAGAACGGGCTTCGGCTCCCAGGATTGCGTCCGATGGTCAGATGCGCATATCCGCACAGAGTCCGAGTGTCCGGCCGTCGCGCCGCAGGAATCGTGTCACGCCGGATCGGCAGATCCGGTTTGCCGGCAATAGCTTGTGGAGTCGCCACGCGAGGCATAAGCTCGACTGATGAGCAGAGCCTTCACGCGCGAAGAAGATAGCGAAAACGCCATCGCCGGCATCGGCGAGCGGCCGATCAGCCACCATCGCAATCTGGTGACGCAACGCGGCCTGGCGCTGATCGATGCCGAACTGGCTGCCCTGCGCGACGATCTGGGCAGAGCGGAAAAGAGGGCCGACCGCGAGCGCATCGCGCTCATCTCGCGCGACCTGCGCTACTGGACCGCGCGGCGTGAAAGCGCCGAGCTTTCCGTGCCGGATCCGGGCAGCGACCTGGTTCGCTTCGGCATGGGCGTCACGCTGGAAGGCGATGACGGCAGGAAGGTGCACTGGAGGATTGTCGGCGAGGATGAGGCCGATCCGGCCAAGGGGACGATTTCCCATGTTTCACCGATGGCCTTGGCCTTGTTCGGCAAGAGGATCGGCGAAATTGCCGTGGTGAACGGCAGGGAGTGGGAGATTGTGAAGCTCTCCGACAGCTAATGCATGTCGCCCAAGCATGCGGGCCTGACCGGAGGGTGCGCAGCGGTTTTGCGATAGCGACTGCATAAAAACGAGAACTTAAAGCGCGTCGCGGGAATCCATCCCGAACGCGACGCACATTAGCCCTCGACCTTGACGACATGGTCGCGGAAGAACGCCGCAGCACCCGCCTCGTCGATTTCGCCGGCGGCGACGCCCATGACGAACTCATAGATCGTGCCGTTGTCGGCCGTCAGCATATAGCCGTTGACAATCAGGAATGCGCCGGCGGCGACGATGGCCGTGCGCTTGTTGCCGTCGACAAAGGCGTGATTTCTGGCGATGCCGAAGATATAGGCCGCCGCCAGATCCTCGATCGATGGATCACCATAGTTCGCCTTATTCTCGGCTCGGGCGAGCGCCGATTCGAGGGCATTCTCATCCCTCAAACCGTGCGCTCCGCCGTGCCGACGCAACTGCTCGGCGTGCATGGCTTCGACCGCACGCCGGCTCAGGAACTCCCAGCTCATTCGGCGAGCTTCTGAAGCGCGACTTTGTATTTGTCCATGACTTGGCGAGCAGCTTCCATCTGCCGCTCGAAGCTGTCGTCCACTGGCCGAAGGGCGATGCCCTTGCTCGTTTCGACGATCTCAAGCTGATCGCCGGCCTTCAGATTCAGGCGATCGAGAATTTCCTTGGGCAGGATCACGCCTTCGGAATTGCCGATTTTGCGAATGGTCGTGTTCATGGATTCAACCCTTGTTGCAACGCCAATTATAACTCAAATTGTCGGTCGTTGCAACATGGATTATAACAAGTTCAGCCGGCCTGCAGCAGCCTATCCATCAGCCGCTCCGCCGCTTCCGGGATGACGGTGCCTGGCGGGAAGATCTCCACAGCACCCGCCTGCCGTACCGCCTCATGATCTTGCGGCGGGATGACGCCGCCGGCAACGATCAGCATATCGTCGCGGCCAAGCTTCTTCAGCGCGTCCCTGAGTTCGGGAATGAGCGTCAAATGACCCGCGGCCAGCGACGAGGCGCCAATGATATGCACGTCGTGCTCGACGCCAAGCCTGGCGATCTCGTCCGGCGTCTGGAACATCGGCCCGACGGTGACGTCGAAGCCGAGATCGGCAAAGGCGGTGGCGATGACTTTCTGGCCGCGATCGTGGCCATCCTGTCCCATCTTGGCGACGAGAATGCGTGGCTTGCCGCCGGACTTCTCCTCGTACGCGACGATCTTGTCTTGCAGCCGATCGACCGCCGGATTGTCGCCGAGCGCCTTGCGATAGACGCCGGAGATCGTCTGGACGGAGGCGACATGGCGGCCAAAAACCTTTTCCAGCGCCAGTGAAATCTCGCCGACCGTGGCGTTGGCGCGTGCGGCGCGAATGGCGAACTCCAGCAGATTTTCGCCGCTCTCCGCAGCCCGGCTCAGCGCACTCAGTGCGCTCTCGACGGCGCCGACGTCGCGCGTGCCTTTCAGCCGCTGCAGTTTCGACAATTGCCGGGCCCTGACTTCGGCGTTGTCGATCTTCAGCACGTCGACTTTGATATCCGTCTCGGGGCGATAGGCGTTGACGCCGACCAGGATCCGTTCGCCGGAATCGATCCGCGCCTGCGTGCGCGCGGCGGCCTCTTCGATGCGCAGCTTCGGTATGTTTTTTTCGGTTGCGGCGGCCATGCCGCCCAGGCTCTCGACCTCTTCGATATGGGCAAGCGCGCGCGCCGCCAGGTCATGCGTCAGCCGTTCGAGATAGGCAGAGCCGCCCCACGGGTCGATGATGCGGGTGGTGCCGGATTCCTTTTGCAGGATGAGCTGCGTGTTGCGGGCGATGCGGGCCGAATGGTCGGTCGGCAGCGCCATCGCCTCGTCGAAGGCGTTGGTGTGCAGCGATTGTGTATGACCCTGCGTCGCCGCCATCGCCTCGATCATGGTGCGAATGATGTTGTTGTAAGGGTCCTGCGCCGTTAGCGACCAGCCCGAAGTCTGGCAATGGGTGCGCAGCGACAGCGAGCGCTCGTCCTTCGGCGAGAAGTTCTTCAGCATCAGGGTCGACCACAAAAGGCGGGCTGCCCTCAGCTTGGCGACCTCCATGAAGAAGTTCATGCCGATCGCCCAGAAGAAGGACAGGCGCGGCGCAAAACGGTCGATATCGAGACCCGCCGCGATACCGGCGCGGGCATATTCGATTCCATCGGCGATCGTGTAGGCGAGCTCGAGGTCGGCGGTCGCCCCTGCCTCCTGCATGTGATAGCCGGAGATCGAAATCGAATTGAACTTCGGCATGTGCTGCGACGTATAGGAGAAGATGTCCGACACGATCCGCATCGAAGGTTTTGGCGGATAGATGTAGGTGTTGCGCACCATGAACTCTTTCAGAATGTCGTTCTGAATGGTCCCGGCGAGGTCCTTTTGCGCAACGCCCTGTTCTTCCGCGGCGACGATGTAGAGCGCCATGATTGGCAGCACCGCGCCGTTCATGGTCATCGACACCGTCATCTCGTCAAGCGGGATGCCGTCGAAGAGCTGGCGCATGTCGAGGATGGAATCGATGGCGACGCCTGCCATGCCGACATCACCGGCAACGCGCGGATGATCACTGTCGTAGCCGCGATGCGTGGCAAGGTCGAAAGCGACCGACAGTCCCTTCTGGCCGGCCGCGAGGTTGCGCCGGTAAAAGGCGTTCGACTCTTCCGCCGTCGAGAAGCCGGCATATTGCCTGATCGTCCACGGCTGCTGGACATACATGGTCGGGTAGGGGCCGCGCACGAATGGCAGCAGGCCCGGATAAGTGTCGAGATGCGGCAACCCCTTGAGGTCGCCCTGGTTGTACAGATGCTTGATGGCCAGTCCTTCCGGGGTCATCCGCTGGCCCTTGACCTCAATCGGCGCCCGGCGCGGCGCCGACCAGCCGATCTGGCTGAAATCCGGAATCATGATGCTGCTCCGATCGATTGATCGATACGGATCGGAAACAGCGGCTCGCACACCGCGACGCCCTCGGTGACCGAGGGCCGCCGCTCCGCCGCCAAGGTTTCGACCGGACGTTCGATCTTCGACGGGTGAAGCGTCGTGCCGATGATGGCCCGGTCGCCCGCCTGATAGGCGGCATTGCGGCGGGCGGCGGCCGCCTGAACCCGTTTTTGGATGTGTCCTTGCTGCAGGCTGGACAGCACGCCGCCTTCCGCCTCGATCCGCTGGAATTCTTCCCACGCAGCTTCACAGAGTTCGCCAGTCAGCGCTTCAACGGCGCCCGAACCGCAAGCAGGGTCTGCGACATGATCGATATGGCTTTCGTTGGCCATGATCAGTTGCGTATTGCGGGCAACACGGCGGCCAAAGCCCGCCGGCAGGCCATGCGCGATCGTATGAGGCAGGATGGAGACCGAGTCCGCCCCGCCGGCTGCCGCGGCAAAAGCGGCGATCGTGGTGCGCAGGATGTTCGTCTCCGGATCCGCCGAGGTCATCATGCGGAACGATGTCTCGGCATGGATGTTGGCGGTGGCGGCGGAGATCGAGCATGCGTCCTGGACCCGCGCCCACAGCCTGCGCAGGGCCCTGACCTTGGCCATCGATACGAACTGGTCCTGGTCGACGCTCAGCGCAAAGCCGATATGGGGCGCCGCATAGACAAGCGGCTGGCGCGCCTCCTCGAACATCCGGAGATAGGAGACCGCCGAAGCCATCATGGTGCCCAGCTCCTGCGCTTCGGTGGCACCGGCATTGTGGAAGACGCGTCCGTCTGCCTCCAGCAGGACCCCGGGCACGCCCATCGAGAAAAAGTGCGCCAGGGACTGCGGCATCGACGCCTGCAAGGCCTCGATCGACATCCGCAACCGGCCGGTTCCGGCAAAGATCGCCGCCGGGTCGATGCCGAAGGACAGGTTGAGCTTTGCCGGGTCTGACCGGCGCTTGCTCAAGAACGCAACCAGCCAGTCGGCCACGGCGCGGCTCCAGGGATGCGCGTCGATGCGGACCTGGATGCGGTTGAGCGGCACGCCGTCCAGCACGGTCTCCAGCGCCTCGGCAGTCCTCGGCAGGCCGTAGCCGAACGCATTCGGCGCGCCTTCGAAGACAAGCGACAATCCGGTGGCGCCCTGTGCGACGTCCTCCAGGGCCTGGGCTTTGGCGCGGCCGACATCCGGATCGTCGATACGCTGGCTGACGATCCACGGCGATCCGGGGTTTGCCCGTGGGAGAGGCTCTGCGGTGACCGAACGATCATAAAGCGGTTCGATGCGGATGCCATCGTCCGTATGGGATACGAGTTTTTCCTCGAAGGATCCGCCGGCCAGGGCTTTTTCCGCAAGGGCCAGCCACCGCTGCCGGTCAGGGTTCGGAAGTTCGGCATCGTGGTTCAAGGCACCGGCCATCCTCTCTCCTCGTCTTCTCGGCCGATAGGCCTGGAACGTCAGTCTACGGTTCCCCGTCGCATATCACAATGCAACACGCGCCCTGCGACGGTGAACCGTCAACCGATTGCCAAACATGCGCAAAATCCGCAAGCTCCAAAAGCCAATTTCGACCATGGCCATTGTCGCTGCGCAATGGCGTCATTATACCTGCGGCGAGCCCCGCTACTTTCAATAGATCAGGGCATTCAACACTTCAGGTTGCGGAGACCCGACACATGGCTGACGACACCAGTATTTTCATCGGAGCCAGCCGAAAGCCTGATGACAGCTACCAGCGCGCCGAAAACCTGCTGCTTCAGTATGGCAATCGTCATGGCCTGGTCACCGGCGCGACCGGCACCGGCAAGACCGTGAGCTTGCAGATTTTGGCGGAAGGTTTCTCCAATGCCGGCGTGCCGGTCTTCTGCGCCGACATCAAGGGCGACCTGTCCGGTATCGCCATGATGGGCGCGGCACAGGATTTTCTGGTCAAGCGCGCCGAGCAGGTCAAGCTCGATCCCTATGATGTCCAGGAATTTCCGGTCATATTCTGGGATCTTTTCGGCGAGCAGGGCCATCCGATCCGCGCCACCGTCTCGGAAATGGGGCCGCTGCTGCTGTCGCGGCTTATGAACCTGTCCGAGGCGCAGGAAGGCATCATGAACATCGCCTTCCGCATCGCCGACGAGGAAGGCTTGTTGCTGCTGGACCTGAAGGACCTGCAAGCGCTTCTTGCCAACATCGCCGAACGCGCCGAAGAAATCGGCGCTCGCTACGGCAATGTGACGAAACCTTCGGTTGGCGCAATCCAGCGCACGCTGCTGGTTCTGGAGCAGCAGGGCGCGACGAATTTCTTCGGCGAGCCGGCATTGCGGATCGCCGACATCATGCGCACCACCCGCGACGGGCGCGGCGCGATCAGCGTGCTGGCCGCCGACAAGCTGATGATGAATCCCCGGCTCTATGCGACATTCCTGTTGTGGCTGATGTCGGAACTGTTCGAGGAGCTGCCCGAAGTCGGCGATCCCGACAAGCCAAAGCTGGTCTTCTTCTTCGACGAGGCGCACCTTCTGTTCGACGACGCGCCGAAGGTGCTGATCGACCGCGTCGAGCAGGTGGTCCGCCTGATCCGTTCGAAGGGCGTCGGCGTCTACTTCGTCACCCAGAATCCGCTGGATATCCCCGAAACCGTTCTGGCCCAGCTCGGCAACCGGGTGCAGCACGCCCTGCGCGCCTACACGCCACGGGAGCAGAAGGCCGTGAGGACCGCCGCCGAGACGTTCAGGCCCAATCCCGACTTCGACTGTGCTACCGTGATCACGCAGCTCGGCACCGGCGAGGCGCTGGTCTCGACGCTGGAAGCCAAAGGTGTTCCGTCCATGGTCCAGCGGACGCTGGTTCGCCCGCCGTCGTCGCGACTTGGCCCGATCACGCCTGACGAGCGCCGCACGCTGATCACCGAGAGCCCGGTTGTGGGACAGTACGACCAGACCGTCGATCGTGAATCGGCTTTCGAGATGCTGCAGAAAAAAGCCAAGGACGCTCTGGACGCGGAGGCGCAGCAGCAGGAGAGCGGCGGCTCGCGCTGGACCATTCCAGGCTTCGGCAATGACGATCCCGCGCCCCAGCCCACCGGCGGCAGGCGGGCACCGGCGCCACGAGCGTCCAATCGCCAAACGGTGGCGGAGGCGGCGATCAAATCGGTGGTTCGCTCGGTCGGCACGTCGGTTGGACGGGCGATCGTGCGCGGCATCCTCGGCAGCCTGGCCAGGGGGCGGCGCTGAAAGCACCGCATCGGACCCAAAACCGGGCACCGGTTTGGCGAGAATCCGATGCTCGGGGAAAAGCATCGGACCGGAAATTCGCGGCGCCGAAAGTCCGCCGCTCCAGCGCCTTCGACCAGCTCAGAAGATCGGGTCCGAGATCGCCCTTGCCGGGCCGAGCAGGATCGATCCTTCCGGGACGCCCGCATCGATTGGAATGGCTTTGCGGTCTGCCGTGGCAACCAGTTCCTGACCGACACCGGAGGTAACGATCACCGGCGTCTTGTTGGGCACACGGTCATAAAGGTCGATAATGTCCTGATTTATCAAGCGAACGCAGCCAGATGACACTGATTTGCCTATGGAAAACCACTCCGGCGAGCCGTGCAGGCGGTACAGCGTGTCCTCGTTGCCCTCGAAGAGATACAGCGCCCGCGCTCCGAGCGGATTGGTGAGCCCGCCGGGCATGCCGCCATTCTCGGCGCTGTATTTTGCGTACTCGGGCTGGCGGGCGATCATTTCGGCCGGCGGCGTCCATTTCGGCCACTTCTGCTTCCACTGGACGACGGCATCTCCAGACCATTCGAAACCGGCGCGACCCAGCCCGACCCCATAACGAATGGCTTGTCCGCCCGGACGCACGAAATAGAGGTGGTGGCCGGCCGTATCGACGACGATGGTGCCGGGCGCTTGGCCGGTCGGATCGGGAACGATCTGACGCAGAAATTGCTCGTCGATTTTCTCGTAGGGTATGCCCGGCAGCTCGAACCCATTGTCGCTGACCGGACCGTACATTGTTGCATAGTCCATGAGCGGCGGCTCGACGTTGGCAGGCGGCGGCGGCTCGACAGGCCGGCCTGCCGTCGTGGTGCAGGCGGAAACCGCAATCGAGGCGGCACCGAGCGCAGCGGCGTTGAGAAAGCCGCGACGGCTTAGGCGATAGGAGTCGATTTCGGTTGTGAACATCGTTGCCTTTTTTAAGTCTCATATCGAAACAGAACATGAATACGCCAATCAGTACGGCGCGCCAGCCCTACCAATGCCTGGCGCGATAGGCGGTTCCGATTCTGGCCTGAGGGTGAACAAACAAAGGCAAAGCTGTGACGGTTCAGCCCCTGTTGCGCCGAGGCGACAGGCCCGCAGCGCCGCGCGTCAGCAAAGGACGCTGTCGCAGTTTTATTTTGCCTATGATCCTTTCCAAGAATCGATTCCGATTTAGGGTCATGTGTCAGCCTGCGGCGAGCAGGCCTTCGAGCGAGGGCAGGATCAGGGCCGGCGGAAAGTCCCGGTATTCCTCGGGCTGGTCGGAGCGGTTGATCCAGACTGTTCGGAACCCGAATTTGGTGGCGCCGGCGACGTCCCAGCGGTTGGATGACTGAAACGACACCGCACCCGGATAGAGACGCCAGCCTGTCGTGACCATGTCGTAGACCGACGGATCGGCCTTGAAGCGCTTGACGGCCTCGACGGAATAGATGTCGTCCAGAACCTGGTCGAGCGCGGCCGATTTGACCGCCGCTTCCAGCATTTCAGGCGAGCCGTTGGATAGGATCGCCAGCTTGGCGCCAGATGCTTTGAGCGCCTTGAGCACGGCCGGCACCTCCGGATAGCAGTCCAGCCGCCAATAGGCGTCGAGCAGCTTGGCCCTCAGTCCCTTGTCCGCGGAGGGAACCTTGCGCAAGGCGAAATCCAGCGCCTGTTCGGTGAGTTGCCAGAAATCGGCGTAGGCGCCCATCAGCGTCCTCACCCAGGAATATTCCAATTGTTTGGCGCGCCAGATCTCCGACAGGAGCTGGCCGTCCGGTCCGATCTGGTCGGCATGACGGCGGACGGCTGCGTGCACGTCGAACAGCGTTCCGTAAGCGTCGAAAACGTAAGCCGCATGTTGCATGGTGACAGTTTTGCGGCGAGGCAAGGCCAGGCGCAAGCACGGATTGCAATTTCGCATGCCGCTGGCCTTAACAAATCTCAGCCATATCAGTTGACGGCAGACGCCAAAGCATCTTCCAATGGCGAGACAAGACAGCTCTGAAACGCGGAATCAAGCGATGACACTGGCGGCTGCGGCGCAATCCGCGACATGGACCTTCGTGGATGGCGACTGGTATGACGGCAACGTCGCCATTCTGGGGCCGCGCAGCCATGCCATGTGGCTCGGCACCAGCGTGTTCGACGGCGCCCGCTGGTTCGAGGGCGTCGCCCCCGACCTCGACCGCCACGCCGCCAGGGTGAACGCCTCGGCGATCGCGCTTGGTCTCAAACCATCCATGAGCGCCGAAAAGATCGTCGGGCTGACCTGGGACGGGCTGAAGAAGTTCGACGGCAAGACGGCGGTCTACATAAGGCCGATGTACTGGGCCGAACATGGTGGCTATATGGGCGTGCCGGCAGATCCGGCCTCGACCCGGTTCTGCCTTTGCCTCTATGAATCGCCGATGATCTCGCCGGCAGGCTTTTCTGTCACCGTCTCGCCGTTCCGGCGCCCGACCATCGAGACCATGCCGACCAACGCCAAGGCCGGCTGCCTTTATCCCAACAATGGTCGTGCCATCCTCGAAGCCAAGATGCGCGGCTTCGACAACGCGCTGGTGCTCGACATGCTGGGCAATGTCGCCGAGACCGGAACCTCGAACATTTTCCTGGTCAAGGATGGCCATGTCCTGACGCCGGCGCCGAACGGCACGTTCCTGTCCGGCATCACCCGTTCGCGGACGATGACGCTGCTTGACGAATATGGCTTCAAGACCATCGAAAAGGCGCTGTCGGTGCGCGAATTCCTCGAAGCCGACGAGATATTCTCGACCGGAAACCACTCGAAAGTCGTGCCGGTCACCCGCATCGAGGATCGCAATCTCCAGCCCGGGCCTGTAGCGAAAAAGGCGCGCGAACTCTATTGGGAGTGGGCGCATTCGACTTCGGCCGGCTGACTGGCTAAAAAGCGAACCGGCGCTTCGTTCCGGAGTTGCTCCACACCAATCCAGACCTATGTTAGTCCCGTATCGACACCGGATTTTTTCCACGAGGAGTACGACCGATGGCTTTTGAATTGCCCGCCTTGCCCTATGACTATGAGGCATTGCAGCCTTACATGTCGAAGGAGACGCTGGAGTATCACCACGACAAGCACCACAAGGCCTATGTCGACAACGGCAACAAGCTGGCTGCCGAAGCCGGGCTCGGCGATTTGTCGGTCGAAGAGATTGTGAAACAATCCTTCGGCAAGAACCCCGGGCTCTTCAACAATGCCGGCCAGCACTACAATCACATCCACTTCTGGCAGTGGATGAAGAAGGGCGGCGGCGGCAACAAATTGCCCGGCGCGCTGCAAAAGGCGTTTGACAGCGATCTTGGCGGTTACGACAAGTTCAAGGCCGATTTCATCGCCGCCGGCACCACCCAGTTCGGTTCGGGCTGGGCCTGGGTTTCGGTCAAGGACGGCAAGCTGGCGATCTCGAAAACCCCGAACGGCGAGAACCCGCTGGTCCATGGCGCGACCCCGATCCTGGGCGTCGATGTCTGGGAGCACTCCTATTACATCGACTATCGCAACGCCCGGCCGAAATATCTCGAAGCCTTCGTCGACAATCTCATCAACTGGGACCATGTCCTCGAGCTCTACGAAAAGGCGTAGGCCTGACTGAGTTGCAGAAGAGCCCCGGCAAAACCGGGGCTTTTCTCTATGTGCCAAATGATCGGCCGCCCTTTTCCAACGACCGTCGCGAAAAATTCACACAAGCGTGAGGCGAATTTCCGGAATTTTCAAGCCAGTTTTGCCGTTATGGATCAGTCGGACCTTCACCCGAAACATCTTCACCATGGAGCCAGTTGAATGAGAAAGCTTATCCTCGCCATCTCGATGCTCGCCTTCGCCGGTTCGGCGGCGTTTGCCGATCCGATCCAGGAGCGGCAGGCCATTATGAAGGAACGTGGAAAGATCGCCGGCCAATTGTCGAAAGTCGTCAAGGGCGAGACCCCTTACGACGCTGCGGCCGTGCTGGCGGCGTTGAAGGCGCTGGAGGCGAACGCCGAGAAGTTCCATGCAAACGTCGACACTCTTTTCCCGGCTGGCAGCGACACCGGCGACACCACAGCTGCCCCAAAAATCTGGGACGATATGGCCGGCTTCAAGGCGGTGGAAGAAAAATATCTCGCCGACGTCAAGGCTGCGGCGGCCGCCGCTCCTGCCGACGTCGATGCCTTCAAGGCGGGGTTCAACACCATAGGCGGCGATTGCGGCACCTGCCACAAGACATACAGGATTAAGAAGGGCTGATAGCGGGCGATGCGCCTGCTGAAAAAACTCGTCGGCGCCGCCCTCGTTCTGGGCGTCGCCGGCGCGGTTGCCGGCTGGTTCCTGTCGGCGCCGGTCAGGCTCGACAGCGAGGCTCTGGCGCAGCTCGGCCCCGGCGATGCCGCCAGGGGCAAGCGCATTTTTTATGCCGGCGGCTGCACGTCCTGTCATGCGAAGCCAGGCTCGCAAGGCGACGCCCGCCTTCAACTGGCCGGCGGTCTCGAACTCAAGACGCCGTTCGGCATCTTCGTGCCACCGAACATCTCGCAGGATGCCACGGACGGTATCGGCGGCTGGTCGGTCGAAGACCTCGCCAACGCCATGCTGAAGGGCGTGTCGCCGAGCGGCGAGCACTTCTATCCGGCGTTTCCCTATGCGTCCTACGCACGCATGAAGCCGGCCGACATTGCCGATCTCCATGCCTTCCTGAAAACGCTTCCGGCGGTGGCGGGCAAGGCGCCGCCCAATTCGCTGGGGTTCCCATTCAACATCCGTCGCGGCATCGGGCTGTGGAAACGTCTCTATTTGAGTGACCAGCCGGTGGTTTCCTTCCCCGATGGCACGCCGGATCCGGTGATGGCCGGCCGTTACCTGGTCGAAGGGCCCGGCCATTGCGGCGAATGCCACACGCCGCGCGATTTTGCTGGCGGCACCAGGAAGAGCGAGTGGCTGGCCGGAGCCACCGCTGCCGAAGGCAGCGGCATCGTGCCGAACATCACTTCGGGCGAAGGCGGGCTCGGTGACTGGTCGGAGGCCGACATGGCCTACTTTCTGGAGACCGGCTTCACCCCGGATTTCGATTCCGTCAGTGGCGCCATGGTCGACGTGCAGAGAAACATGGCCGAGTTGGCACCGAACGACCGTGCGGCGATCGCGGCCTATCTGAAGGCCATCCCGCCGCACCCCAACGGCTATCCCCCACGCAAGCCGGCGAATTAGCACCCGTCAGCCGGCTGGCTCTGGCCCATTCTCAGGCCGGCCAGCCTTCATCAGGTCGAGGATCTTTTCAAGCCGGGCGACGACATCGCTGGTTTCCAGAAGCTGCTGCTTCTGTTCGATACTGATCGACAGCAGCGGCGCGAGCGTATCGGCTAGGACACCGGGATCGCCGATGGAGGGCAGGCCGAGTCGCGCCTTGGCCACTGCGCGCCGCGTTTTGTCGCGGCTCACGAAGACCGGAACAGTCATTTGCGGAAAGAGCACGAAATCCCGCATTGGAAAAATCGGCAGATCCGCGCCGGAGGACGGGGGCGTGCTGGCCTCGGGCGCCGGATTTCTGGGCCCAGCACCGACTGGTTGGCTCGCCTGAATCCTTGCAGCCAATACGTTCCAGTCGCGCAAGCCGAGGACCCTAGCAATGAGCTCGAGGCTTTCGCTGTGGGACAGGGAAACGGATTTGGCGCTCAGCGCTTCGGACAGCGTTTGCGCCATGGCTTTTGCATCGCGGAAATCGCGCATGGAATCATCCTTTGCTTCGAAGAACGGAAGACGTCAGAGCTTGCGTTACTGACCCGTTCGTTCGGGCAAAGGGAGCCTGAAGTGGCTCGATACATTCACCTTACCCCGGAGGGCGCAAGCAGCAGGTTGTATCCACCTGTTTGGAAGGTGCGCTGAAGGTCCGGTGTTGTCAATCCTGCCCGCGATGCATTCCACGTTCCCGATTTACGGGTGGCGATCGCCGAGGAAATCGAAGCCGGTCTCGAAGAAATGATTGTAGTTGCAGGTCATTTCCTCGCCGGGCGCGATGTCGCGCAGTGCATAAGTCTCCTCGGGCGAGGCGACGTCGCAATTCGGGTCGTCGGCATGGTTCATGTAGCGGGCGTCGTCGGCTTCGAAGACGACAAAGTTTGGATCGCGCCGGTCGGGATAGGAATAGCGATCGAGATAGGCTCTGACCGGCCCGGTTTCGCGTTCATAGACCTCGACTGGGATGCGCCGGTCGTAATTGGGATGGAGCTTCCAGACCAGTGTGCCGCGGGGAATGTGGTTCTTGGCAAAGACACCGATGCCCTGGATGGGCGATTTGTCGAGATAGACGTCGACGAGCAACATGGCGGACCCTTGGCGTGACGGGATGATTTTTGGGTGGCGCGGCTGCGAAAAGCCGCGCATTGGGTAGCGCGCAGCTATGGCAATCGCGAGCGGAAAATCGACCTGACCTGACCCGGAATCGATTTTCCGCTGGTGGGGATGGTGCGCAAGATCAAGCTCCTACAGCGCCGTCTGTGCGTCCAACAGGGTCGGCGGCGCTGTGGTGGCAAGGTCGGCCTTGCCCGCCACCTTCAGCGCAAACGCATAGGTGAAGGCGATTTCCTCGAGCCGGGAAAACCGGCCGGATGCACCGGCATGACCGGAATCCATGTTGATCTTGAACAGCACCGGATTGTCGCCGATCTTGCGGTCGCGCAGCCGCGCCACCCACTTGGCCGGCTCCCAATAGGTGACACGCGGGTCAGTGAGGCCGGCAAGCGCCAGGATCGGCGGATAGTCGAGCGCGGCGACATTGTCATAGGGCGAGTAGGCGGCGATCGTTCGGTAGTCCTCCTCCGAGGCGATCGGATTGCCCCATTCGGGCCATTCCGGTGGCGTCAGCGGCAGGGTCGCGTCGAGCATGGTGGTGAGCACGTCGACGAACGGAACCTCGGCGACAATACCGCCGAAGCATTCCGGCGCCATATTCGCGACGGCGCCCATCAGCAGGCCGCCGGCCGAGCCGCCCTGACCGACGATGCGGTCATGTTGCGTATAGCGTTCGGCGACGAGATGGTGGGCGGCTGCGATGAAATCGGTGAACGTGTTCATTTTGTGCGCCCGCTTGCCGTCGTCGTACCAGCCATAGCCCTTGTCCTTGCCGCCGCGGACATGGGCAATCGCGTAGACGAAGCCGCGATCGACCAGCGATAACAAATTGGTGTTAAAGGCGGCCGGGACCGTGATGCCGTAGGAGCCGTAGCCGTAAAGCAGGCAAGGCGCTGATCCGTCGAGCGGCGTGTCGCGATGGTGAATGAGCGAGACCGGCACCAGTTCGCCGTCGGCTGCGGGCGCCATCAGCCGCCGCGTCACGTAGTGGTCCGGGTCGTGACCGGACGGAACTTCCTGGGTCTTCAGCAGCACGCGCTCGCGGGTCCGCATGTTGTAGTCGAAGACCTGCGCCGGCGTTGTCATGGATGAGTAGGAAAAGCGCATGATCTCGGTATCGTATTCATAGGATCCCGACAGGCCGAGCGAGAAGGCTTCCTCGTCGAAGGAGATGAGATGTTCCTCGCCGCTGTTGCGGTCATGCACGACGATGCGCGGCAGGCCTTCCTTGCGTTCAAGCCTGACCATGTGGTCCTTGAAACCGATCACCGAAAGGATCAGCCGGCCCGCTTCGTGCGGCACCAACGCCTGCCAGTTGGCGCGCACCGGGTCGCTCGCCGGCGCAGTCATGATCTTGAAATCCTTGGCGCCGTCGGCGTTGGTGAGAATGAAGAAGATATCGCCGCCTTCTTCGAGGTCGTATTGCAGGCCGGTCTCGCGCGGGGCAACCAGCTTCGGTTCGGCGAACGGCTCGCTGGCGCTCATGATGCGATATTCCGAGGTCTCGTGGTCGTTGATGCCAAGCATGATCCACTCGTTGGAGCGTGTGCCGCCGACATTCATGAAGAAGCCTGGATCGGTTTCTTCGTAGATCAGCCGGTCGTTCTCAGGACTGTCGCCAAGGGCATGGAACAGCACCTTGGAAGGACGGTGGTTGGGATCGAGGCGGGTGTAGAAAAATCCGTCATTTCCGGCATCCCACACGCCGCCGCCACCGGTATCCGGAATCCTGTCGGCCAGATCGTTGCCGTCGGCGAGATCGCGGACGCGAAGCGTGTAGAATTCGGAACCCTTATCATCGAAGGCCCACAGAAGCTTGCGGTGGTCGGTCGAATGGTCGACACCGCCGAGGCGGAAATAGGCCTTGCCTTCGGCCTCGAGATCGCCGTCGAGCAGGATCTCTTGGTCGCCGCCGTCGCGCGGCGTGCGGAAATAACGCGGCTGCTCGCCGCCAAGCTTGAAAGATGACCCATAAGCGTACGGTCCATCCTTCATCGGCACGGACGAATCGTCTTCCTTGATGCGGCCCCTCATCTCCTTGAAGAGCTGCTTCCGCACCTGGGCGGTGTCGGCCATGAGCGCTGCCTGATAGGCGTTCTCGGCTTCGAGATGGGCGCGGATCTGGGCGTCGAGCAGCGACGGATTCCTGAACATCTCTTGCCAATTGCCGGCTCTCAGCCAGGCATAGTCGTCCGTCCGGGTCACTCCATGATGCACATCGAAGACCTGTCGCTTCTCTGGTTGCGGCGGGCTGGCAGTCGGAAATGCTGGGGTTCGGGTCATTGCGTCTCGCTGTGGAAGTTATTTGAATGAAGAATGAACACGCCGATCAGCGCAGGTTCAAGAGCCGGAGTATATGTTTGCGTCGGGCTCCAAAAGATGAGCCGGAGGAGAGGGAAAAATGAAGTTCCGTTTTCACGCTGCTGCGGCTTTCGCCGTCGCTTCGACAGTCTTGGCCTTTATCGGCCAATCTCATGCAACCGTGTTCGCAGCTTGGCAAGTGACCAACCTTCCGTTTGGCGACACGCTCAACGTGCGCAAGTATCCGGCGGGATCGTCCCAGAGGCAGGCCGCCTATCCCAACGGTGCTGTTTTGCAGATGACCGGGAGATGCACCGGCGGCATAAACCTGCTCGACATCGGCAAACAGCCGGTTTGGAAGCAGGAACAGAAGATCCGCTATCGCTGGTGCGAAGTCTGGCACGATCCGGCCCAGAACGGCAATTTCGTCACCGGCTGGGTCTACGGAAAATACATCACCCCACATTGATGGATCGGTGCCGGTCCGCGGTGCTGATTTCCGGCTTGCTTGCAACAGCAAATCGCAACCTATGGTTTTGTAGATTCTAAAAACAACCAGATAGCCTACGCCACAACCAAGCATAGCCAAGCATTGAGATTTTTTTACTGCTCTCATGGGATGTAACGGCAGCTTGACTGGGCGTCCGCCGCTGCTGGTCTGCCCAGAAAATATCGCAAAGTCACAGAGTGCACGAAAGGTTGAAGCTGATCGTCGAATATTTTATTGCCATCGATGAATACAGCGCAAGAAGCGAATTGACTTACTTGGTTTAGTGGCTCATTAGGATGCTGCGACGCGAATCGCAGAGGCTCTTTCCTGCAAAAATTTCGCGCGATGCCCGACCTATCAAAAATAGGGCGCAGGTAGAAACAACTCACGTTGGGGCCAGGAAGCCATGGATATTATCGAAACACCTTCCAGAAATAGTGATGCGCTGATCGAATTGACGGCCGATGTCGTGGCCGCCTATGTCAGCAACAATCCGGTGCCGGTCGGCGAGCTGCCTAGCCTCATCGCCGATGTCCATGCCGCCCTCGGGCGCGTGGGCGGGGCCAGTGAACAGCCTCCTGCCGACAAGCAGAAGCCGGCAGTAAACCCGAAACGCTCCGTCCATGACGACTACATCGTCTGTCTTGAAGACGGCAAGAAGTTCAAGTCGCTGAAGCGTCACTTGATGACCCACTACGGTCTGACGCCCGACGAGTATCGTGAAAAATGGGGCCTGGACGCCAGCTACCCGATGGTTGCTCCCAACTATGCTGCCGCCCGCTCACAGCTCGCCAAGAAGATGGGTCTCGGCCGCAAGCGCAAGGGGCGCTGATACCGGCTCCCTTCCCAACCTGGGTTAGATGATCAACGGCGCCTCCGGGCGCCGTTTTGATCTTGGGGCGATGCTGGAGCAATCGATATGCGTCGCAACATGTGCGGCTCCGATCATGTCGGGCCATCGCGCGCTGTTCGTCTGATCAGGCGGTCTGCTTCAAGGCCGCCTCTGCGTCGCGCTTGATGCGCTTGACCATTGAACGAAGACCATTGGCGCGTTGCGGCGACAGGTGCTCGTCGAGGCCAAGTGCCTTCAGCGTGGCTTCCGCGTCGGTTTTCTGGATCTCGCTGGCGGGTCGTCTGGAAAACAGCGCCAGCATGATAGCGACGAGGCCGCGCACGATATGGGCGTCCGAATCGCCGGCGAAGGTGACGACTGGGTCGGGCCCCGGACCATACTCGGTGGTCAGCCAGACCTGGCTGACGCAGCCGGGCACCTTGTTGGCAGGGTTGCGTTCCTCATCGGGGAATGGCGGCAGGGCCTCGCCCAGTTCGATCACATAGCGATAGCGGTCTTCCCACTCGTCAAGCAGAGAGAAGTCGTCGCGGATCGTTTGGATCGTCGTGGTCATAACCCCGGATATAATCATCCGGCGGCGCCGCGTCACGGAAAAAGAGGAAAAGCGCGTCGCGTGAGGCCGGCCAAAGCGCTTTAGGGCGGACGGGCTGCGGTGCTGTGACAGATGCGCTGAAAAATATCTCAGTTTTTCGCCGGCAATTCGACTTTCGCCGGCAAGACGATGTCTTCGGGCACGCTGCCGGTCGTTGTCGCCGTGTAGGGTTCGGCGGTCTTGTCGTCCAACATGGCGGCCGCGATCTTGGCTGTCTCCCTGGCCCGGGCGGTGATCGTGTGCATTGCGGACTTGCCGGTCTCGCAGACGTCGGGCTTGCGCTCGCATATGCCGGCAATGTCGCCGACGGCTTCGCGTGCCGCAAACAACGCCTGGATCGGCCCGACGCTTTGGTGGCCGGTCTCGTCGGAGCCGACATTCAGCGGCAGCGCCAGAAGCACCAGCGAAAACCAGAAAGCCATTCTGATCAGAAAGCCCATCTGTATGCCCTCATTCGTGACCGGATCATGCGTTCATGCGACATGACGTCTTTATGGATACGATAGTGGCATGGACGCGCAAAGGACGGCTTGCCCGGTCAGCGAAAATTTTCCTCAAATTTTAGGCAAATTCGAAACGAAGCATTTTGCAATGGATTTGTCTCAAATCCAGCCGATTTTCTTCACTTAAGCTTAACCATCTATCCAGCTGTTTTCCTTATGTATTTCCCAGAAGCACGGCTTACCGGGGGCGACTCTCAAAGGCGGGAGGGCGGTTCGCCCGGATAACCCTCCATTTACTATGGCCGCAATTGCCAAGGTTTGCCCCGTGCCGGCCTCCCAATATCTGCCTCAGGCCGGGCATTGATCGGTCCTGCCTTATCCATTCCTTAAACGCTGGATGCGAGTTTCAGATCGACAAAAGCAACTGCGAAGCAGGGCTGTTCACGACCAGGTGCGAGTGCGTTGAGTTGAGTTCGATAAGGGCCAGATACGTTGAGTTGCCCGGCGCGATGGCAGCCGGTTGCGAACGTATGGTTCATCCGTCGATCCTCGGACAGAACGACCGCCGGTGCCAGAGGCGGTTTATCGGTGTCATGCTGGCCGCTCCGTTCTTTGCCGCAGGCGCAGCAGTCACGCTGGTCACCTCGGGCATGGGCGTGGCCGTGACCATGGCTGCGATCTTTGCGACGTTCGGCCTCTGCTGGTTTGCTGCCTTGCTGGTGGCAGCATCGGGCAAGATGGCGTTCGCCGGCCAGGTCGCCCTGGTGATGGGCAGTCTTGCTCTTGCCGGTATCATTGCCGCGGCGGGCGGGATGGCCTCGCCGGTCGCCATGCTTGTCGTGGCGCTGCCGTTCGAAGCCTGGTGGATCGGCGCGTCTCGTCGCGCTGCATTCTGGGGTGCCCTATCCGCATGTGTCGCTATCCTGCTGCAGGCTTTTGCCGGTTCTGTCTTTCCGTTCGGCCTGGCGGAAATCGCCGCTTGGCATTGGCTGCTGCCGCTGGCCTGGGCGCTCACTCTCATTCCCCGGGTCGCAGCGCTTGGCAGCCCGGCCGGCGCGCAGCTTGATCCGGCGACCGACGACCGGCTCGAGAACATCATCGACGCCGTTGTCCTGCGGGCCGGCAGGCATGGCGAGGTTCTGGATGCGTCGGCAAAGGCGCGCACGATCCTCAAGCTGCAGCCGGAACTGCTGTTCGGTACCGGCCTGTTCGACCGCATCCACCTTTCCGATCGCGTCGCATACCTCAGCGCGCTGGCCGACATGCGCGATGGCGCGCCGGCGCGCCGGCTGGATCTTCGCGTCCGGCTGCCGCAAAACGGCAATGGCCCGACGGCGGACAATTACCGGCCGTTTTCGCTTGAATTGGCGCGGGGGGAAGAGCAGCAGGACGTCCTCACGTTCGTCCTGCGCGACAACTACGAACTCGCCGGCTTGCGCGAAGAGCTAGCCGCTGCGAAAGAGGCGGCCGCGTCTGCCGAAGTGGCAAAGGGACGGTTTCTGGCGGTCGTCAGCCACGAGCTGCGCACGCCGTTGAACGCCATAATCGGTTTTTCCGACATGCTGCTGCATGAGATGTTCGGCACCTTCAAGGACCCGCGCCAGAAGGAATATGTCGGCCTGGTCAAGGAGTCCGGCCAGCATCTGCTTGCCGTCGTCACCTCGATACTCGACGTGTCGAGGATCGAAGCCGGCGCCTACGCGACCGAGCCAGAACCCTTCCGTTTCGTCGAAGCGGTCGAAATGTGCCAGTCGATGATGCGCTTGCAGGCCGAGGCAAAGAACATCGATCTTCAGGCCCAGATCGCACCGGATGCAGGCGAGATTAACGCCGACCGTCGTGCCGTGCAGCAGATACTCATCAACCTCGTCTCCAACGCTATCAAGTTCACGCCCGATGGCGGCGATGTCGTCGTCGGCGCCAAGCGGATCGGCTCGCGACTGCATTTCTGGGTCAGGGACACCGGCATCGGCATCGCCGAGGAAGACTTTGCCAATCTCGGCAAGCCATTCATGCAGATCCAGAACGACTATACGCGCCGCTTCGAGGGGACCGGGCTCGGCCTGTCGCTGGTGAAGGGTCTGGTGGCGCTGCACGAGGGCACGATGTCGATCGAAAGCATGCCGGGGGAGGGCACCACGGTCACGATCAGCTTGCCGGTGAACGGACCGAACGGGCGTTCGAACGACAAGCCCGGCGTACTGCCGATGCCTGCAGCCAAGGCGGAGACGAAAGGGGACAGGCATGGCTCGCTCCGCAAAACAGCCTAGGGCGGTCAAGCGCCGCGGCAATGCCTTCCAGCGCAGCGCGGTCGCCCTCGGCAGCCAGATTTCACGCAATCCGGTTCTGGTTGGCGGTTCGACCGCCTTCCTGGTGACGCTGTTCTACGTCTCGGCGAACGCTTTGTGGTATCAGCCTTTTCCTCATGCCGGCGCGTTTTTTGCGACCAGGAGCATGGAGGGCTTTCCTCGAGCCGGCGCCGACGAGCCTGAAACCACCATCAACATCGTGCGGCCGGAGCCGGCCCCGATCAAGAGCGATCCGATCGTCGAGCAGGTCCAGGGCATATTGAAGGATCTCGATTTCTATTCCGGCACCGTCGACGGGATTTCCGGCCCCAACACGCGTAAGGCCATCCAAGCCTATCAGCAGAAGGTCGGGCTCAACGCTTCCGGCGAGATCGACAGCATTCTGCTCGATCAACTGGGCGCCATGCCAACCGCCTCGACGGTCGTGCCACATCCGGCACCCCGTCCGGACGACATGGCCGCGATTCCCGTCTCGGCTTCGCCGGCAGATGCGTCGGCGCAGGCACCCGACGCCCGCATCATCAAGATCCAGGCCGGGTTGAAGGCATTCGGCAATGACGACATGCAGCTCGATGGCGTGGTCGGGGCCCGCACCAAGGCAGCGATCAGGGAGTTTCAGTCGCTGTTCGGGCTGCCCGAGACCGGCGAGCCCGACGAGGTCGTCTACGTCAAAATGCGCGAGATCGGCCTGACCAACTGATGGGCGCAGGCGGGCGGTTTTGGTTTCACCCAAACGCAAAGCGCTCTAAGTACCGTCCGATGTCGTCCGGAATCCTGCCATGCGCGTAACCACCGATCTGTGGGTGTCGGCCCTGCTGCGCCGGGTTTTCGGCGCCGGCGGCTTTGCGGCCGTGGTCAAGCGCGGCGCAACCGAGGCCGGCGCCGTCTTCGTGCTGGCGCGTGGCCGCATGGGCGAGATTGCCTTGTTTGGCCCGGCGCCGCAGACGAGCTACGATTCAGCCAAACCCGACGACCGTTACTTCAGTCTGCTCGGCGCCGGCGACGATGCCGCCGTCTTTGACGCGCGACTGGAAAGGGAGAAGAAATTCGATCCCGACATCTGGGTGGTCGAGATCGAGGCCGGCTCTGTTCCCGTCGAGGAGCTTCTTTCCGTCAAGTCGCAATAGCGATATGCAGACAAAGGCTTAGAGCGTTCGCTTGAATCTCTTTTCAGGCGCGACGCGCCTAAAGCATGTCGCGCAAAAGCATGCCCTCGGGCTGACCCGAGGGTCTGCAGCGGTTTTGCGATAACGACATGCTTAAAAACAACAGCCTAAAGCGTCGCATGAGGCGGGTCAAACGCGACGCGCTTTAGGGCTGGCGGCAGCATTGTCGCTGTCCGCTTTGCGGACGTCGGCGTTTGCCGCGATCGGTCCGGCATTGCGAATGGACTTCGACAGTGTCTCGGCTTTCCAGCCGCGTAGGCTGTCCAGCGCTGCGTCGCGATGCAGCAGCCGGTAGCGGTCGAGAAAGATGCGGATGGCCTGCGGATGCGAGAACTCTGTGGGATAGACGGCGGCGGTGATCAGGAACGCCCTCTCTTCGCCGAGATCGAGCGCGCGCAGGGCGGCCAGCAGCGACGTGTAGCTCCGGTGCGCGGTGAGCGACCGTGCCGTTGAAAAATCGATCTCGAGCGCGTCGGCCAGTGCTGTCTGGAAGAATGCGGCATTGCCGGTCAGCGCCGTCTCGCGCAGTTTGACATAGGTGTTAGCGCCGGCGAACGGATTGATCGTCGCGCCGCCGCTTTCGGCATCACGCATCATCGACCGCAGCCGGCGCCGTGCAGCCTCGGCGGCGCCGCCGGGCACCTGCTGGCTGCTATCGGCGACGGCTTCGGCGCTTTCGGGCACCGCCTTGGCGTTTGCCTCAGGCTGCCGCACGCTCGCCAGCGTCGGCTTTTCAAGCGCCCTGATCAGGTGGGCGATGGTCGGGTTCAGATCCTTGCGGCGCGCAATGGCGCGCGCATGCGGCAGGCCATGGCGGCCGATCAGCGCGATGAGGTCGATATCGCTGAGCGCGCGCGAGCGGATGAGCAGCGGCGCGGCAACGTCGACCGGCTCCTCGCAAAGCCGCCGGACCAGCGCAGCGGGCGCATATTCGCATTCGGAAAGGGCGGCGGCGACGTAGCGGCGCGATTCGACCGACACATCGGCGAAAAGCGGCAGCGTCAGATCCTCAAGTTGCGCGATCTCCCGGCGCGAAGGGCGGGTGAGCGAACAGAACGCCGACACCGTGGCGCGGAACAGCCTTTCGGCCTTTCCCGATTCAGCCCGTATAGCGATTTGCCTGAAATCCGCAGATGACACGAAGGATACGCCTGACACTCGACACAATCTTGACCATGCTCGACCGGGACTGTGTCGGTTTCGCATTTGCCACGGGTCAGGACTTCCTGACCTCAGAACAAAGATCAAATTAGCGGCGATCCGTTAGCGTTCCGTTAACCTACTGGCTCCTTAATCAGATTGGAGGCGTTGCGTTGTGCTCCGGGGCAACCGAGAGGAATGCACGAACCATGGGCATGGTACTGTCTTTCGTGCCGCGAACGGCGGCAACCAATCGAGCAGACCGAAACACCGGAGCGCCGGCGGCGGTGATCATTTTCCCCGGCGTCCGCTACGAGCAACCGCCACTGACGGGCGAGACGAGGCCAGGCGCCGGTCCGGACAAGCCGGGTTCGTCAAGGACGATGCCGGGGACGTCGGGGACGTTGCCTGTTCCGCATCATTAAAGCGCGTCGCGGCTGAATGGATTCGCCGCGCCCTGTTGGGCGCGCAAAGGACGCTCTATCTCCTTGAATGAGCGCCGCGGCGGCTCGCAAGGCTTGGGCCGGAACCGGCGGCATGTTTCGGTTGACGTCAGTAGTCCTGCAGCTCGCAGGAACTCTGCTCGAGAAACCGCGACACGGTCGGCTTCCAGCTGTCGTCGGGCACGAAGGAGCGGATGACGAACATGCCTTCGTCGATCGGCGCTTCGACGAAGATTGCCCCTTGCAATTCCTCCGGGAGATCCTTGCGGATCTCGATCATCTGCGCCGGCGTCAGTACGATACTGTCCAGCACCCTTCCGGTCGCGCTGTGGTCGTTGAAGGAGTAGATGTTATGGCCGCTGCGGTCATAGACCGATACGGACCAGAACGGGACGTTTCCCGGTGCCTTCACCCGAATCATCCCATCGGACAGATCGAAGCGGCAAGCCGCAGCATAAAACAGCGGATCGACCGATTTCACCACGGGCGTACCGCCGGCCTCAGCGTCCAGCCTGGTCATCCGATAAAGGTTGGAGGCCATGGCCAGCCGCGACCAGGCATTGCGTTCGGAAAATTCCGGGGCGAGCAGCAGCACGATGATGTGTACGATGCCGGCGCCAAGCAGGCCGAGCAGGATCGCGTGCAGCAGTCTACGCATTGCAGCCGACCTTCACGATCTGCGGCAGCGTGACATCCGAAAGGCCCGTGCTGCTGGCGATCGGCGTGTCGTAGAATGTCAGCACGAGATACATCCGGCCGAAGCCGTCGGAAAGCAGCCAGTTGCCGGGCGCGGGGCCGTTGCTGACGGAAATAAGCACGGAATTGTCGGGCTGGCGCAGCACCTGGTAGGACTGAAGTGCCGCAAGCCTTGGCTTGCCGGTCTCGACCGCGCCGAGCGACCGATCGGCGGCATAGAGGGTCCAGAACCGGGCTGTGGGAAACCCGCCTTCGATTTCATAGGCGCATTGGCGTTTCAATAGTTCGCCATCGGAATCGCGTTCGGCGATAAACGACAGGCCTTCTGCCTGCCCGAGTGCAAGGACACCCTCGCGCGCCACGCGGGCTTTCGAATAAGGATCCGCCGTCTGCGTGCCGATATCGGGAAACGCCGTCCATTGGCCGATCCTGATCGCGCCAATGCCATCCTGCGTCTTGAGAGCGTACCAGACGCTGCCGCCGCCGCCGCCGATGGCTATGGCAAGCGCGAGGAGCGTCAGGAATGCGTTCTTGAGCATGAAGAGCCGCGGGCAAGAGGAGTGCCGCTCGGGGATATCGCGGGGCAGGGGGCCATGGCAAGCGGACCTCTGTGGAATTGCGGCGCGAGGGATGGCCTGGCCCGTCGTGCCAGCATCAAAGCGCCGACAGGGTCTCCGGTGTCGCAGGCGCCTGGAGGACGGGCGCCGACTGGAACAGCCTGGTGATGTCCCTGAGCGCCCGCGTCGTCTGGCTGGACAGCACCGGCGGCCGCTCGGCGGCGGTGTCGGCCGCTGCCTGCTCGGCATTCTTCTTTTCCGCTTCCTCGGCCTTGGCGGCGATCTCTTCGTCGACGAAGGGATGATCGAGGCCGGGGATCGGCTTGAGGTCGATATTCTGGTGCGCATAGACCATCAGCCGCTGCCAAACCATCGCCGGCAGCGAGCCGCCGGTCATGTTGTTGGTCGGGGTGAAGTCGTCATTGCCGAGCCACACGGCAGCCGTGTAGTTGCCGGTGAATCCGACATACCAGGCGTCGCGGTAAGACTGCGTTGTGCCGGTCTTGCCGGCCGAAACGATATTGGGAAGCGCAGCGCGCCGCGCCGTGCCCATCACCGGCACCGCCGCCAGCATGGTGTTCATGGATTTCAGCGCCTGCTCCGAGAGCACACGGCGCGGCGGCGGCGCATCCTTGGCGAAATCGTAAACCACCTCGCCAGTACGGGTGACGAGCTGGGTGACGCCATGCCGGGAGCCGACAAAGCCGTTCTGGGCGAACACGCTAAAGCCTGTCGCCTGGTCCATCACGGTCATGCCCGATGTGCCGAGCACCATCGTCTTGTGCGATTCGAGCGGCGATTCGACGCCCATGGCTTCCGCCATCGCCTTGATCGGCTTGATGCCGAGATGATTCTTGGCCAGCCGCACCGGCACGGTGTTGACCGATTTGGCCATCGCCGTGATCAGCGTGACCTTGCCGGCCCGTCCGTCATTGTAATTGTGCGGCGACCAGGCACCCCAGGAGATCGGCGCGCCGGAAACGACGGAGTCCGGCGTGAAGCCGTGCTCCATCGCCGTTGCGTATACGTAGGGTTTAAACGATGAGCCGCTCTGGCGCAGCGCCTTGGTGGCGCGGTTGAACTGGCTGGCACCGTAGTCGCGGCCGCCGACGATCGCCCTGACTGCGCCATTGGTTTCGATGACGACCATGGCGCCTTCGGTGACGTTGTATTCCTTGCCGAACTGGCGGAGATGGAACTCCATCGATTCTTCCGCCGCCTTCTGGATGTTGGCGTCGAAAGTTGTGTGGGCGACCAGCGAATGCTGGCCGGACTTCGCGGCGATCTTCTTGACCTCTTCGAATGCCCAGTCGAGGTAGTAATCCGGGCTCTTCTGCTCGCCGCGGTCGACGATTTCAGCCGGATGCAGCCGCGCCTGCAGCACCTGACCCTCGCTCATGAAGCCGCCTTCGACGAGATTCGACAGCACCACATTGGCCCGCGCCCTGGCAGCAGGCAGGTTGATGTGCGGCGCGTATTTGGTCGGTGCCTTGAACAGGCCGGCCAGCATCGCCGCTTCGGCGAGGTTCACATCCTTGACGCTTTTGCCGAAATAGAAATCGGCGGCCGCTTCGATGCCGAACGTGCCGCCGCCCATATAGACGCGGTCGAGATAGAGCTGCAGGATCTCCTTCTTTGACAGATTGGCCTCGAGCCACAGCGCCAGGAAGGCTTCCTTGACCTTCCGCTCCAACGTCCGTTCATTGGTCAGGAACAGGTTCTTGGCCAACTGCTGGGTGATGCTCGAGCCGCCCTGCACCACGGAATTCGCCCGCACATTCGCGAAGATCGCGCGCGAAAGGCCGAGCGCGTCGATGCCGTAGTGATCGAAGAAACGCCGATCCTCGGTGGCCAGCACCGCCTTGATGACTTGGTCGGGCATCTCGTCGACCGGCACCGAATCGCGCTGGATGATGCCGCGCTGGCCGATCTCATTGCCGTAGCGGTCGAGGAAGGTGATGGCGAAATCGCCCTGGGCGCGCCAGTCGCCGGCGGTTTCCTGGAAGGCCGGCAAGGCGAGCGCCAGCATGACGACGATGCCGCCGGCGCCGAGCGTGAAACCTTCGCTCAACAGTTCGATGATGCCGCGGCGCCAGCCGGAGACGCGGAAGCGCCGGAAAAAAATGGTGGCCGCTTCCCAGAACCGGCGCGCCTTGAAGCCGGTCTCGTAGAGCGAGGAATCGAACCACGCATCCGCCGCCAGCAGTCTTGCGGCAATCGGACCCCTTCTCCTGCGTGTTTTCAAAGGACTGGCCATTCCAAGATCCGGCTGCGGCTACGCCTCCCACTGAGAAGCGGCACTCATACCAGACTATTTGTCCATTTTGGCCTCGCTCACAAGGGTGAGGGGGGCTTTCGCGGTACAGTTTGTTGATACCAGGGTCGGGCCTGCCACCTCTGCCACCTCGCACTCACTTAACGCGCCGCGATAAAGCGCATGAAATGCGCCACGTCGGCATCGCTTGGCTCCTGGCCGGTGAAACTGCGCAGATAGGCGGCGAGATGACTGACCCTCGCCTCGACCGGTTCCTTGAGGTCGAGCACATAATAGCCGATCTGCATGTAGTAGAGCACACGGGCGCGGATGAAGGCATCCTCTTCGCCGTAGCCATGCCGGCGATACATGTCGCGGATCGCACCCAGTCGGTCATTGTCGGCCTGGTCGATGGCCCGGCGCACGTCCTCGGAGCGACGCGCCCATTCCCGGATGGCGAAGTCGAGCCTGGGATCGAACAGGCGCTCGTCCGCCCAGCATTCGAACACGTTCATGACCCCCATGATGATGCTTTCGGCCGGCCGCTGCGCGCGTTCGATGATCGACTTGGTGTTGGTGTCCCGCCAATGGGCAAGCAACTGGTCGAGCAGGTCCTGACGGCTCTCGAAATACCAGTAGAAGCTTGAGCGCGATACGCCGAGTTTCTGGCCAAGCGGCAGCACGCGCACGCTTGCGATGCCGTCTGAAATCAGTGTCTGGAGCGCAAGATTGATCCAGTCCTGGCGCGTCACCTTGGTGTTGCCGGACGCCGGCTCGTCCTGCGGAGAAATCATGATCATGGCCGCACAATAGGCATGAGGGCGAACTGCATACAACCGTACTAGACACATATGTACAGTGCAAGTATCCTGTCTGCCTCAACGAACTGGGCCGAGCGGCCGACGCGCGTCATCGCGGCTCCTGCCTACGATCCGCAATGCAGGGCAATACGGCAATGAGGAGTATCCGCCATGGTCGATGACGCCGCACGCAACCTCAGGCGCGAACGCAGGCGCGGACGAACCGGCGAGGCCGGCAGCGAGACCAGCCGCCGGCCGGACTATCGTTCGCTGAAGAACCCGTTCCTGCCGCAGCCGATCTTTTCGGCCGACCAGGTCGCCGCGATCCACGACACGGCGCTGCGCGTGCTCGAGCAACTCGGCGCCAAGGTGCTGCTGCCGGAGGCGCGCGCCATTCTTGCTCGTGCCGGCGCGCTGGTCGACGAGGACAGCCAGATGGTGCGCATCGGCCGCGACATCGTCTCGGCGGCGCTGGGCTCGGCGCCGAAATCGATCCGCGTCTATGCCGGTGACCGTGCCCGCGACCTGACGCTCGAACTCGGCTCGATGACGTTCCTGGCAGGATCCGGGGCGCCGAACGTCACCGATCTGGGGCACGGCCGGCGGCCGGGAACGCTTGCCGCTTTCGAGGATCTCATCCGGCTGGTGCAGCATTTCGACGTGCTGCACATGCTGGGACCTTGCATCGAGCCGCAGGACATCGACAACCGCTTCCGCCATTATGCCGTCAACCGCGCGCAGTTGACGCTCTCCGACAAACTGCCGTTCGTCTTCGCGCGCGGCACGCCGCAGGTCGAGGACGGCTTCGAGATGCTGCGGCTGGCGCGCGGCTTGTCCGAGGACGAATTCCGTTCGGGCGCTCATTGCTACACCGTCATCAACACCAACTCGCCGCGTCAACTCGACATTCCGATGGCGCAAGGCATCATCGACTTTGCCAAGGCGGGGCAGGTGCTGATCATCACGCCCTTCTGCCTGGCCGGCGCCATGGCGCCGATCACCGTGGCCGGCGCGCTGACGCTGCAGCACGCCGAAGCGCTGGCCGGGCTGACGCTGGCCCAGATCGTGCGGCCGGGCGCGCCGGTCGTCTATGGCTCCTTCTCCTCCAATGTCGACATGAAGTCCGGGGCGCCGGCCTTCGGCACGCCGGAGCACGTCAAGGCGACGCTCGGCGCCGGTCAGCTTGCACGCTTCACCGGCCTTCCCTGGCGGTCCGGCGGCGGCAGTGCCGCCAACATTTCGGACACGCAGGCAGCCCACGAAACGCAGTTCGCGCTGTGGGGCTCGGTGCTCGCCGGCGCGACGGTCTGCATCCATGCTGCCGGCTGGCTCGAAGGCGGGTTGAGCGTCTCGTTCGAGAAGCTGATCACCGATATCGAGGCGCTGCAGACCATCGCGGAACTCTGCGCGGCGACGCCCGGCGACGAGGCCGCGATCGGCTTCGAGGCTATCGCCGAAGTGCAGCCGGGCGGGCATTTCTTCTCGGCCGGGCACACAATGGCGCGCTACCGCACCGCATTCTACGAGCCGCTGGTCGCCGACTGGTCGAATTTCGGCAACTGGACGCAGGCCGGGTCAAGAACCGCCACGGAGCGCGCCACCGGCATCTGGAAACGGCTGCTGGCCGATTTTCGGCCGCCGGCTTGCGCCGCTGCCACATCAGGTGTTCTCGACGAATTCATTGCGCGGCGCACGGAAGAGGGTGGCGCAGCACCGGTCTCGTGATGTAGTTCAGCAAGCGCGCGTTACATGGGGCGCTTGTCGCCTGCCTTCTGCGGGTCGCGGCGGATCGTGCCGGCATCGGCTTTCCTGTGCTTGTCGGCGGCGAGTCTGCGAATGCGATCGAAGCGGCTTTCCTCGGCCACTTTGGTCTTTACTACAGCATTTGGCTTCGGGACGAATGCAATCATGGATCGATCTCCTTGCCGACGGCTGCGCGCCGGAGGATGCCCCGGCGGCTGTCTTTCGGGCTCTCGTCAAGAGCACGTTCTCTCCGAGAGGTCGAAGATGTTAGGTGGCGAGAGCGACCGCGCAGCTTTGCGCACCCAGCCTGTCGGGCGAGGTTTTCCCGGGCATGGTCGCCCAGCCGCCCGTCTCGATGAACTGCCGCTTCTTGTAGCTGTCGGTTATGGCCTTGAACTCGACAAGTTTGGCGGCCGCGTCGGGCGCCGTATTGAAGCGATCGACGCAGACCGCCGAGGCCAGCTCGCCGCGCGCCGTATCGCCGGCGGTGGCCGCCAGCGCGCGCGAGGTGCCGCCGGTCACCCAGCCGCCCCAGTTGAAACCGATGATCAGCGTGGCGACGAAGGTTGCAGCGCATGCCCACAAAAGCGTGGATTTGGCCGGCTGGTAATCTTCCCATCGACGCGCGAGAGATGGCTTGCTGCTTTGTGTGGCCACGGACAGTTCCTTCCTGGTTGATGTTGGGATCGGTCGCCCGGCCTTGCTGGGGCCAGGCCTTGCAGGGCCTATTTACGGGAGGGTGGTCAGTAGCCGCCCATGCCGGCCGAAGGCGCAGCGTCTTTTGCTGGAATGTCGGTGATCATGGCTTCCGCGGTGATCAGCAGCGCCGCGATCGACCCGGCATCCTGCAACGCGGTCCGCACCACCTTTGCGGGATCGACGATGCCAGCCTTGATCATGTCGACATAGGTCTCGTTCTGGGCGTCGAAGCCCTGATTGTGATCCTTGCTGTCCGTGAACCTGCCGACAACGATCGAACCTTCGACGCCGGAGTTCTCGGCGATCTGGCGGATCGGCGCTTCGAGCGCTCTCGACACGATCGAAATGCCCGCCGTCACATCGGCATTGGCTCCGGTCAGCCCGTTCAGCACGGCCTTGGCGCGCAGCAGCGCGACACCGCCGCCGGGAACGATGCCTTCTTCCACTGCCGCGCGCGTGGCGTTCAGCGCATCGTCGATGCGGTCCTTCTTTTCCTTGACCTCGGACTCGGTCGCGCCGCCGACGCGAATGACCGCGACGCCGCCGGCGAGCTTAGCCAGCCGCTCCTGCAGCTTCTCCTTGTCGTAGTCGGAAGTGGTTTCCTCGATCTGCCCCTTGATCTGCTGGACACGCGCCTGGATCGTGGCCTTCTCGCCGGCGCCGTCGATGATCGTCGTCGTGTCCTTCTCGATCAGCACGCGCTTCGCGCGGCCTAGCATGTCGATGGTGATGTTTTCGAGCTTGATGCCGAGGTCCTCCGAAATCACCTGGCCGGCGGTGAGCACCGCGATGTCTTCCAGCATCGACTTGCGGCGGTCACCGAAGCCCGGCGCCTTGACGGCCGCAACCTTGAGGCCGCCTCGCAATTTGTTGACGACCAGCGTCGCCAGCGCTTCGCCTTCGACGTCCTCGGAGATGATCAGCAGCGGCTTGCCGCTTTGCACCACGGCTTCGAGGATCGGCAGCATCGCCTGCAGATTGCCGAGCTTCTTTTCATGGATGAGGACGTAAGGGTCCTCCAGCTCGGCGCGCATCTTCTCGGCATTGGTGACGAAATAGGGCGAGAGATAGCCGCGGTCGAACTGCATGCCCTCGACGACGTCGAGTTCGGTGTCGGCGGTCTTGGCTTCCTCGACGGTGATGACCCCGTCATTGCCGACCTTGTCCATCGCCTTGGCGATCATGGCGCCAACGGTGGTGTCGCCATTGGCGGCAATGGTGCCGACCTGCGCGATTTCACCGGAAGATTTGACCTTCTTGGCGCGTGCCTGGATTTCCTTGACGACAGCGGTAACGGCAAGGTCGATGCCGCGCTTGAGGTCCATCGGGTTCATGCCGGCGGCAACGAATTTGGCGCCCTCGCGCAAGATGGAAGCGGCAAGCACCGTGGCGGTGGTGGTGCCGTCGCCGGCAAGGTCGTTGGTCTTCGACGCCACTTCGCGCACCATCTGCGCGCCCATGTTCTCGAACTTGTCGGAAAGCTCGATTTCCTTGGCTACCGCCACCCCGTCCTTGGTGATGCGCGGTGCGCCATAGGCCTTGTCAATGACGACGTTGCGGCCCTTGGGGCCGAGCGTCACCTTGACGGCGTTGTTGAGGATTTCGACACCACGCAGCATGCGGTCACGCGCATCGGTGGAGAATTTGATTTCCTTGGCAGACATCTTTTTTCCAGTTCGGTTGGTTGCGGCAGGGCGCTGTCAGCACCGCCTGAATCAAAAATTTGGAGCGTCCTTTGCGCGTCCAAGACGCGCGGCGCTCCAATCAGGCGGCCTTCTTGGCAGCCCCGGTCTTCTCGATGATGCCCATCTCGCTCTTGTCGATGATGCCCATCTCGCTCGTGTCGATGATGCCCATCTCGCTCTTGTCGATGATGCCCATGATGTCGGCCTCCTTCATGATCAGAAGGTCCTCTCCGTCAATCTTGACCTCGGTGCCGGACCATTTGCCGAACAGGATGAGGTCGCCGGCCTTGACATCGAGCGCGATCAGCGCGCCGCTTTCGTCACGCGCGCCCGGCCCGACGGCGATCACTTCGCCTTCCTGCGGCTTTTCCTTGGCATTGTCGGGGATGATGATGCCGCCCTTGGATTTGGTGTCGCTTTCGGCGCGCCGAATGACGACGCGATCGTGGAGTGGCCGGAATTTCATGGAAACTTCTTTCTGGGGCCGGCTTAGGCGGCCGCTCCCTTCTATAGGCGCGTTGGCACTCGATAGATAGGAGTGCCAAAAAATATTCGTTGGCCGCCGTAAAACATTGAATAGTATTATTTTGCCTTTTCGCTTCAGAAATTTGCTCGATCAAAAATAGGTCAGAATTTGATTTTTCCACATCGAGTGACTATTTTAAGGGAGAAAATCATTTTCATCATTGCAGCCAAAAGGAGGTTTTGATCGATGGCGGAAGTTAGCCAGAACATCATGGAAAAAGCCGAAGCGCGCTTCATGGAGAAGCAGAAGAAAACCGCGGAACGCAATCAGGCAACGGCCGAATATGTTTCCGAGGCCAAGGCCAGGACCATCAAGACGGCAAGATTGCGGGCGTTGCGGCTGGCCAAGGAAGAGGCCGACCGCGCCGCGGAGGCCCTCAATCCCGTCGCCCCCAAGAAAAAGCGGGCGTCGCGGGCGATCAAGAAAGCAGACGTTGCATCAACGGAGGTCAAGTCATGAGCCTGACATTTCCCAATCGAAGCCGGAGCTACGACGAGGCGGGCAAACGCATCCGCTTCGTCGGCCATGACGGCATGTTCCAGATTTCCTTCTCCGTCGCCACGGATGCCATCTCGAAGGCAGAGTCAGGGACACCAACTGCAGAAGCCACCTATCTCGCCGCCTTCGATACGGCTTCCAACTCCATCCACGACGTCGCCAGGAATGCCTATGACCGGACCCGCAAGAGCATATATGTGCTGACGGCGGCCGATTTTCGTTAAATCCCGAACGTCATCGCGTTCAGGGCCAACGCGCCAGATCCGATCCAGGCGCACGAATGTGCCGAGTGAACCTAGCGGCAGGATCAGGGCTTGCTCTCCGCCTTTGCCCGTCGCTTGACATCTCGCTGTCCAGCCGATCCGACCATCGCGTCTGCATCGCGCGTGTTCATGCCAACCAAGACTTGGTGCTTAAGCTCGACGGGCTGGCCGGTGAAGCCATCGAAGACGGTCCAGCTGTGCGGATGCTCCATGCGCAGTGCGTAGCGGTTTGCCATTCCGGCATCCGTTTCGTTTCCGCCCCCGATCGATGAATGCGATTGGTCAGGCCTGTGTGATGTAGAACACTGCCGCCACGACAAGGACCGTCCAAACGACGACGAACAGCTTCAAGGCTAGGCCTCCGTATGAAGACAGAACCTCCCGCATGCGGGACACAATGTTCTTAATGCTTTTCGACATGGTCGGCGCCGCCGCAACGACGACTGGCGTCTTGATCCCAAGCTTTCCGAAAACAGGCAGCAGCGATGGCTCGCGCACGAAAACAACCTCGAAGGTCTGGAGAAACAAACACTCCATAGCACCGTTTTTCAAACGCCTTGCATGTCAAATGAAAGGTGTGGGTAGCCACCTGAGATCCCCCTGATCTGGCGCAGCCACCTCAACGCGGCTACGCTGCAAGCACGAATCGTTGACGGCACAAAGGCCTGTTCAGCCGCGACGGGCGAGGGAGAATACAATGAACGCGCCGGCTGCCGCGTTGCAGAAGGCCTTGTTCCAGGCGCTGGACGCTGACGGTTCCCTGTCAGCGGCGCTGGGCGGCGCAAAACTATTCGACCATGTCCCGGAAAACATCCCGTTTCCCTATGTGACGTTCGGCCGGACCAGCGTCTATGATTGGGTAACAGGCAGGGAGAAAGACGCCGAGCAGCTTTTCACTCTGCATTTCTGGTCGAAATCCGAGGCCAGGAAAGAAATGCTCGACGTGATGGACATGGTCAGCGCCCGCCTCCAGGATGCGGCGCTCGCGCTCGACGAGCATCACCGCGTCAATCTCAGGCTCGAATTCACCGAGGTCCGTTACGACCAGGATCTTTCAGCCTGTCACGGGCTGCTGCGCTTTCTTGCCGTGACGGAAGAAAACGCCTGACGCGCTTTCAATAAGGCTGCAACACAGTCTAGACTGGCGCCTGGATTTGCCGGGTTGGGGCGGCCAAATCACCGGGGTTGGTTGTGTCGCATTTCAGGGGGTGAGACAGGCATGTGTTGCAGGCAATGTTCATATCACGTTCAGCACCGATGCGTTAGGACGCTGATCATGAAAACGCTTCGCTCCCACTTCCCAACCGCGACACTTGCTCTCTGCGCTGCCGGTCTGTTTGCGTCGCAGGCGACGGCGCTGCCGGTCGTCGTGCCCGAGCAGAACCGGCCGATCGTCCTGGCCGCCTCCGACTGCTACGCGATCGGTCAGCAGGTCGCCGAGCAGAATGGCGGCACGCTGGCCAAGGCGTCGCAGTCGACGCGCGGTGGCCAGCCGGTCTGCGTCATCGTCGTGCTGGTTCCGGGCAAGGATGGGCAGCGTCCGCGCCGCACGGAGATCGTCGTTCCGCTGAACTGATGCCTGCCGTATCCCAGGCGCTGGAATCGGCCTATATCTGACGTCCAGCTCCTCAACCGGCCGATTTTTCAACAGGCCGATTCTTCAACTGGGTATGATTCCCGCATGCGCGTACTCGTCGTCGAAGATGACAAGGATCTGAACCGGCAGATATCAGACGCGCTGGTCGATGCCGGCTATGTTGTCGACCGGGCTTTCGACGGTGAGGAAGGGCATTTCCTCGGCGACACCGAGCCCTATGACGCCGTGGTGCTCGACATCGGCTTGCCGCAGATGGACGGCATCAGCGTGGTCGAACGCTGGCGGCGCGGCGGCCGCAAGATGCCGGTCCTGATTTTGACGGCGCGCGATCGCTGGAGCGACAAGGTCTCCGGCATCGACGCCGGCGCCGACGATTATGTCACCAAGCCGTTCCACATCGAAGAGGTGCTGGCCAGGGTCCGAGCGCTCATCCGGCGCGCGGCCGGCCATGCGTCGTCCGAGCTGACCTGCGGACCGCTGCGGCTCGACACCAAAGCCTCCAAGGCCAATGTCGACGGCGTGCCGTTGAAGCTGACGTCGCACGAATTTCGCCTGCTTGCCTATTTGATGCACCATATGGGCGAGGTCGTGTCCCGAACCGAGTTGGTCGAGCACCTTTACGATCAGGATTTCGACCGCGATTCCAACACAATCGAGGTCTTTGTCGGGCGGCTTCGCAAGAAGATGGGCATCGACATGATAGAAACCGTTCGCGGCATGGGCTATCGAATGCGTGAGCCGGAGGCCTAAGGCGGAACCGCTTAGACAGACTGCAAGGACGCCGCTTTCACTGCGGTTCGGGCCGCGTTCGCTGGCGTTCCGGGTGATCGCCTTTTCCACGGTCTGGGCGATACTCACCCTGATTGTCATCTTCACGCTGATCACCACCCTTTATCGCCAGGCGAACGAGCGCGGTTTCGACAGCCTGCTGTCGGCGCATCTGTTCAATCTGATCGGCTCGGTCGGGGTGTCCGAAGGCGGTTCGCTGACCGGCGCTCCCGACCTGGGCGACCTTCGATTCTCGGAGCCGAAGTCCGGCTGGTACTGGTCGGTGGAGCCTGCGTCGGAAGGCGTGAGTGGTGAGTTGCACTCCTCCTCGATGACCACGGCGATCCTGTCGCCAAGCGTCGCCGAGGTTCCGTTCAATGCCAGCTTCCAGCGCAGCTATACGACAGAAGGCATCGATGGCGAGGAACTGGAAGTGTTCGAGAGCGAATTCGTTCTCGACGCGAAAAATCGCGCAGCGCGCTTCCGCGTCATGGGCAACCGGACCGAGCTCGAGCAGGAGATAAGCGCCTTTCAGCGTCGCCTGCTGACCTATCTTTCGCTGTTCGGCGTCGGCATGATCGCCATCAACGCCATCGCCATCCTGCTGGGCCTGCAGCCATTGCGCCGGGTCAGGGACGCTCTCGCCATGGTGCGCGAAGGAACCGCGCAAAAGCTCGACGGTCGCTTCCCTGCCGAGATCGAGCCGCTCGCCGACGAGACCAACGCGTTGATCGAAAACAACAAGCGTATCGTCGAGCGCTCGCGGACGCAGGTCGGCAACCTCGCCCATTCGCTGAAGACGCCGCTGGCGGTGCTGATCAACGAGGGACGGGCGCTCGGCGGCGCCAAGGGCCAGCTCATAGCCGAACAGGCCGCCTCGATGCAGAAGCAGATTGACCATTATCTGCAGCGCGCCCGCGTTGCGGCGCAACGTGACAGCGTTGTCTACCGCACGCCGGTGGCGCCGCTGGTCCAGCGCATGGTGCGCGTGCTGCAAAAACTCAATCCGCAGACCGCTCTCTCACTTTCGCTGCCGGCAGTCGATATCGTCTTTGCCGGCGAACGCGAGGATCTGGAAGAATTGCTTGGCAATTTGCTCGACAACGCCATGAAATGGGCAAAGAGCGCGGTCGCGGTATCGGTGGCGCCAATCTCCGGCAAGAAGACTGGCTCCGGCAAGGAGGGTGCTGTCAATCTGTTCGAGATCAGCATCGAGGATGACGGCCCGGGCATTCCGGAAGACAAGTCACGCGAGGCGCTGAAGCGCGGACGGCGTCTCGACGAGACAAAGCCGGGCACCGGGCTTGGACTTGCCATTGTCGCCGACCTCGTCAACGAATACGGAGGCGTTCTGGCTCTGGAAGGGTCCAGCATGGGCGGGTTGAAGGCGGTGGTTCGATTGCGGAGCCTTCACTAGGCCTATGGTTTTTGCTGGGCCAGTCGACATTGATCGACGGTGCGTGATATGGCGGCATGTCGACTGGTCCCGGAGCCGTCGGCCGCGGCCAAATTTCCGACAAACATCGACACTATGGCCACGCCGACTTCCCCCGATGGCGCGGCCCCCAGCTTTAACTCAAGAGACCGGTTTTTGGCATGAAGATTCGCGTCGCGCTCGTCTCCGCACTGCTGGCCGTTTCCGGCTGCACGACACTGGGCAGGAACCCTGGCCCCACGGTGGCGCCGCAGCCGGCCGCAACGCCGCCAAGTGAAGGCAAGATCGCGACGACGGTCATTTCCGCCATGGGCGGCGGCCTCGTCAGCGGATCGATCGGTACCGGCTTGAGCGGCCCCGAAAAGCGCAAGGCGCTGGAGGCGGAATACAGGGCGCTCGAGTACACGGCGAGCAGCCAGAAGGTGACGTGGAAGAGCGATCGGTCGGCGCATTACGGTGAAGTCGTGCCCGCCCAGCCCTATCGCGTCGGCTCGCAGGACTGCCGACAATACACCCATACGGTGTTTACCGGCGCCGCCGGCGCCACCGCGCGCGGAACCGCTTGCCGCAACGCCGATGGCAGCTGGACGCCGCTGACGTAACGACCGGCCGGATAATGCATGTCGCGCAAAGTGTGCAGCGGTTTTGCGATAACGACATGCATAAAAACAATAATTCGCGCAAAAGCATGCCCTCGGGCCTGACTCGAGGGTGTGCAGCGATCTTGCGATGACGATATGCATGAAAACAACTATCTAAGGCGCGTCGCAGGACGCCGGTCGAACGCGACGCGCTTTGGGTCCGGTTGACATCAATCAAGGACATGCGACGCATCTGCCGTCAAAGCGTCGCAGGACGCCTGTGTTGGCAGGGCAGGGCTCTGCCGTTATTGGAAGAAACATGCTGTTCTGGGTCATAGCCGCCATTCTCACGCTGGGTGCAAGCCTGGCGGTGCTGCTGCCGCTGGCCGCCGGCCCGAAGGGTGATTCGACGAGCAGCGATCATGACCTTGAAGTCTATCGCGACCAACTGTCCGAGCTTGACCGCGACGTGGCGCGTGGCCTGATTCAGCCGGCGGAGGCCGAAGAGGCGCGTGCGGAGATCGCCCGCCGCATCCTTCGCCTCGACAATGCCGCCGACAAGGCAGCGGCGCGGCAGCCGTCGATGGCGACCAGGCTGGTCGCGACGGCTGCGCTCCTGGCGGTTCCGCTGGTCAGTTGGGGCTTGTACAGCCAACTCGGCTCGCCCGATCTGCCGTCGCAGCCGCTCAGCGAGCGACTGGCCAAGAATCCCGCCGACAGTTCGGTCGACGAACTGGTGGCACGCGCCGAGGCCCACCTTGCCGCCAACCCGTCCGATGGCAGGGGTTGGGACGTCCTGGCGCCAATCTATCTGCGCATGCAGCGGTTCTCCGACGCAGTGACGGCGTACCGCAACGCCATTCGCCTCGACGGCGACAGCGCAGCCCGCCAGGCCGGCCTCGGCGAGGCGATCGCCAGCGAAGCGGGCGGCATTGTCTCGGCCGATGCCCAGGCAGCCTTCGAGGCGGCGCTGAAGCTCGATCCGGCGACTCCGAAGGCCAGCTTTTATCTGGCGATGGGCATGGCGCAGGAAGGCCGCATCGAGGAGGCGACGGCCGGCTGGCAGAAAATGCTCGCGGCCTTGCCGCAGGACTCGCCCTGGCGCGGCGCCGTCGCGCAGGCACTGGCCGAAACCGCCAGGCGCAGCGTCGCTTCGGGAGTGCCTGCAAAAGGCCCGAACGCCGGGGATGTCGACGCCGCCTCGTCGATGTCGCCGCAGGATAGGGAAGCGATGATCAACACCATGGTTGCGGGGCTTGACGAAAAACTGCGGCAAAACCCGCGCGATGTGGAAGGATGGATGCAGCTTATTCGTTCCTATGTCGTGCTGGGCAAGGCCGATCAGGCGCGCGACGCGCTCAATCGCGGTATCGCCGTTTTTGGCTCCGATAGTGACGAAGCGAAGAAATTCACCGCCTTTGCCGCCTCGCTTGGCCTGACGGCGACGGAGTAAGAAATGACGCGCAAGCAGAAAAGACTGTCGGTGATCGCCGGAGGGTTGGCCTTCCTCGGTGCCGCCACCGGCCTGACCTTCTATGCGCTCGGCCAGAAGGCCTCCTACTTCTACATGCCCGCCGATCTGACCACCGCCAGCCTGCAGCCCGGGCAGCGTATCAGGCTCGGCGGCCTCGTCGAAAAAGGCACGATCGAGCGCGGTCAGGGGACCACCGTCGCCTTTTCGGTGACCGACAACCAGAAGCAGGTCAAGGTCACCTACACCGGGATTCTTCCCGACCTTTTCCGCGAGGAGCAGGGCGTCATCACTGAAGGCATTTTTCGCCCGGACGGCGTCTTCGTCGCCGACAGCGTCCTGGCCAAGCACGACGAGAACTACATGCCCAAGGAGGTGGCCGACGGCCTCAAGTCCAGGGGCGTGTGGCAGGAGAGCAAAAAGTGACTAAGCAGGTTCCGCAAAAGCCTGCCCTCGGGCTTGACCCGAGGGTTCCCACGATTTTGCGGCAAGACCCTGCGGCAAGACAAAAACCTGGCGGGCTTGGCCACAATGGTTGAAACCGGACATTTCGCGCTGGTCCTGGCGTTCGCGCTGTCTTTGGTGCAGGCGCTGGTGCCGCTGTTCGGCGCGCGTATCAACAGCCAGAAGATGATGGCCGTCGGCGGTCCGGTCGCGGTGACCGGCTTTGCCTTGACCGCTCTGTCCTTCGCGGCGCTGGCGACGGCCTATGCGACGTCCGACTTTTCGGTGGCCAACGTCTGGGACAACTCGCATTCGCTGCAGCCGCTGATCTACAAGATCACCGGCACCTGGGGCAATCACGAGGGCTCGATGCTGCTCTGGGTGCTGATCCTGAGCTTCTTCGGGGCGCTCGTCGCTGCTTTCGGCAGCAATCTTCCAGCGACCCTTCGAGCCAACGTGCTGGCCGTGCAAGGCGCGATCGGCGCCACCTTCTTGCTGTTCATCCTGGCGACGTCCAACCCGTTCGCCAGGCTCAATCCGGCGCCGATCGAGGGCCGCGATCTCAACCCGATCCTGCAGGATCTCGGCCTCGCCATCCATCCGCCGCTGCTCTATCTCGGCTATGTCGGCTTCTCGATCTGCTTTTCCTTCTCGGTCGCCGCCCTCATCGAAGGCCGCATCGACGCGTCCTGGGCGCGCTGGGTGCGGCCATGGACGCTGGTCGCCTGGATGTTCCTGACCGGCGGCATCGCCATGGGCTCCTACTGGGCCTATTACGAACTTGGCTGGGGCGGTTTCTGGTTCTGGGATCCGGTCGAGAACGCCTCGTTCATGCCTTGGCTGGCCGGCACGGCGCTGCTCCATTCGGCGATCGTCATGGAAAAGCGCTCAGCCCTGAAGATCTGGACGCTGTTGCTGGCGATCCTGACCTTCTCGCTGTCGCTGCTCGGCACCTTCCTGGTGCGCTCCGGCGTGCTCACCTCCGTCCACGCCTTCGCCACCGATCCAACGCGCGGCGTGTTCATTCTCTGCATCCTGACACTGTTCATCGGCGGATCACTGGCGTTGTTCGCCTTTCGCGCCTCGAGGTTGACGGCCGGCGGCCTGTTTCATCCGATCTCGCGCGAAGGGGCGCTGGTCCTCAACAATCTGTTCCTGACCACGGCCACCGCCACCGTGCTGATCGGCACGCTCTATCCGCTGGTCGTCGAGGCCGTTTCGGCCGACAAGATTTCGGTCGGCGCGCCGTTCTTCAACCTGACGTTCGGCCCGCTGATGGTGCCGCTCCTGGTCGCGGTTCCGTTCGGGCCGCTGCTGGCCTGGAAGCGCGGCGACATTTTCGCCGTCGCCCAGCGGCTGATGGCGGCCTTCGCCGCCGGGCTTCTGGCCGTGCTGGTGACGGCCTTGTTCATCGACGGCTCGTCGGTGTTCGCTGCACTTGGCGTCGGCCTGGCCTTCTGGCTGATCTGCGGCGCGCTCACCGATATTGCCGTCAAGTCCGGCTTTGGCAGTGTCGCGCCCGGCATCATGTTCAGGCGCTTCGCCGGCCTGCCGCGTTCGGTCTTCGGCACCGCGCTCGCCCATCTCGGTCTTGGGCTGACGACGCTGGGCATTGTCGGCACGCTTTGCTTCGGCACCGAGAAGATCCTGTCGATGCGTGCCGGCGAGACCGTGCAACTGTCCGGCCACACACTGCGCTTCGAAGGGCTCTATCCGGCCCAGGGGCCTAACTACAGCGAGGATCGCGGCCGCTTCGCCCTGCTCGGCGCTGATGGAAGCACCACCGCCGTGATCACCTCGTCCAAGCGCTCCTATCCGGTCCGGCAGATGACGACGACCGAGTCCGGTATCAAGACGATCGGTTTCAGCCAGCTCTACCTCTCGCTTGGCGATGAGGCGACCGACGGCTCCGTCGTGGTGCGGCTGTGGTGGAAGCCGCTGGTGACGCTGATCTGGGGCGGCGCCCTTGTCATGATGGCAGGCGCTGCGATGTCGCTGATGGACCGGCGGCTGCGCGTCGGCGCACCGTCCCGCCGCCGCAAGTCGGCGGGCGCCATGCCTTCGGCGAGCCTGCCATGACCGCAAGAAAAACTTCACTGGCCTCCCTGATCCTGCTGCTGACGCTGTTGTTTGCCGGCGCCGCACTTGCGGTGAAGCCGGACGAGGTTCTGGCCGACCCGGCGCTCGAGGCGCGGGCGCGGACGCTTTCGGAAGAGCTGCGCTGCATGGTTTGCCAGAACCAGTCGATCGACGAATCCGATGCCGACCTTGCCCGCGACCTGCGCGTGCTGGTGCGCCAGCGCCTGGTCGCCGGCGATACCGACCGGCAGGTGATCGATTACATCGTTTCCCGCTACGGCGAGTTCGTGCTGTTGAAGCCGCGCTTCAGCCTGCGCAACGCGCTGTTGTGGGGCACGCCGGTCCTTCTGCTGCTTGCCGGCGGGATTTTCATCGTGCTGACCGCCCGGTCGCGCCGATCGGCGCCTGCGGCCATGCTCACAGCCGAGGAGAAGGCAGCGTTGGACAAGGTGCTGGGTAACTAATTCGGCCCGGCCGCCCCGCCGCCAAGACCACGGCCGTGTCACGATGTCTCGCGACCAGGTGACGAACCGCTTCAAGCCTTGTCTGCGCGCCTGGCTTCCGATGCTTCGATGATGGCGTCGATTTCCGCCATGGCTTCGTCGTGCGGCACGACACGGCCAGCTGCCGCATCGGCCATGCCGCGTTTGATGCCTTCGATGATCTCAAGCTCGCGATCGACATAGGCCGATATCGCCTCGGCCGCGAGGAAGGATTTGCTGCGCCGCGTGTCGGCGGCGATCCGCTCCAGCTTCAGCTTGGTTTCGGACGAAACCCGAATCGTCATGGTGGCGCTTGCGGTCATGGTGAAAGCCTTGTGCTGAACTGTGTACAACATAGGGCAACGGGAGGGCGCAACCAAAGGGTTGGTGCCTGCAAACATTACCAAAGTTTCATGCACTGGAAATGGCGCCGTAATGTGCGCGCCTCTATTTCTCTTGCCCGAGGATGCCGACCGAAGCGCATCCCTTGAAAGAGGATACGAGACCCATGAATATTGCCCCCAATTCAAATTCCCGCACCCGCAAACGCCTGATGGCTGCCGCCGCATCAGTGGCCATTGCCGGCGCGATCGGCTTCGGCGCGGTTGCCACCGGGACAGCCCCCGTCCTGGCCGAGGCCGTGCGTGTCGAGGCGCCTCAGGTCCCGAGCTTCGCCGACGTGGTCGAGCGCGTTTCGCCGGCGGTCGTCAGTGTCCGCGTCAAAGCCAAGATAGAATCGACCGCTGACGACGGCTCCGACCTTCCCGACGCCTTCGGCAATCTCCCCGACGATCCGCAATTGCGCCGCTTCTTCAGGGAGTTCCGTGGCTTTGGCGATCAGGATAGCCGGGATGGAATGCGACGTTTCGGACGCGGTGACCGCCAGCCACGGCCGGTCGCTCAAGGGTCCGGCTTCTTCATCTCCGAGGATGGCTACCTCGTCACCAACAACCATGTCGTCGGAGAGGGCTCGTCCTTCACGGTGGTGATGCATGACGGCAAGGAACTCGACGCCAGGTTGGTCGGCACAGATCCGCGCACCGATCTCGCAGTGCTCAAGGTCGAAGGCGACGGCAAGTTCACCTATGTCGACTTCGCCGATGATTCAAAGGTTCGCGTTGGCGACTGGGTGGTGGCCGTCGGCAATCCGTTCGGCCTCGGCGGCACAGTCACTGCCGGCATTGTCTCGGCCCGTGGTCGCGACATCGGCGCCGGTCCTTATGATGACTTCATCCAGATCGATGCCTCGGTGAACCGCGGCAATTCGGGTGGCCCGACCTTCAACCTCAACGGCCAGGTCGTCGGCATCAACACCGCGATCTTCTCGCCGTCCGGTGGCAGCGTCGGCATTGCCTTCGACATTCCCGCCTCGACCGCAAAACAGGTCGTGCAGGATCTGATGAAGGACGGCACCGTCCAGCGCGGCTGGCTTGGCGTCGAGATCCAGCCGGTCACCTCCGAAATCGCCGAATCGCTCGGGCTGAAGTCCGACAAGGGTGCGCTCGTTTCCAGCGCCCAGGACGATGGTCCCGGCAAGGAGGCCGGCATATCGGCTGGTGACGTCATCACTCAGGTGGACGGCAAGGACGTCGCTTCGCCGAAGGAGCTCGCCCGTCTGATCGGCGCCTACCCGCCCGGCAAGCCGGTCGACGTCACGCTGTGGCGTGACGGCAAGAGTGAAACGGTCAAGGTCGACCTCGGCACGCTGCCTTCGACTGACAAGCAGGCTTCGGCCGACCAGCAGCCTTCGGCTCCGCCAAAGGCCGATACACTGGCCGATCTCGGTCTCACCGTCACCAGGTCCGACGATGGCAAAGGGCTTGTGGTGACCGATGTCGATCCCGACAGCGATGCTGCCGATCGCGGCATCCAGCCCGGCGACGTCATCACCTCGGTCAATTCGACGGAGGTCAATGGCACCGAGGATGTCGCCAAGGCCATGGCCGACGCGGTGAAGTCGGGCCGCAAGGCGGTGCTGATGCAGATCACCCGCGACGACAGCAACCGCTTCGTCGCGCTGCCTGTCGCCAAGGGCTGACGTTCCAGACTTTTCCGATGCGGCGGTTTCAAACACCCCGAGCCGTCGCATGGGAAAGCACGGGGCTTGAATACGTTAGTCAGTCATCGTGTTCCGCCCCAGCGGCAGCGGGCTCCCATCGCCCGCTGCCGCTCGAACAACAGAGCAGTCGCCCAAAGTGTGAAGCGGTTTGGGATGACGACATGCTCAAACAACAAAGCATGTCGCCCAAATCCGAGGATGCCGGGTCTCGAGGCTAAAACATTACAAAACAAATACTTACCGCTCGTTCTTGAATCATTTTGTTGGCTATACACCTCGAGGCCATGATGTCTATGCCGGCCACTCATTCTTCCAGCGAAATCGCGTATAACGGTCCCATGAAGATTCTCGTCATAGAAGACGATCGCGAAGCGGCCGATTACCTCCAGAAAGCCTTCACCGAGGCCGGGCATACCGCCCATGTCGCCGGCGACGGCGAAACCGGCTTCGCGCTCGCTGACTCCGGCGACTATGACGTGATGGTGGTCGACCGCATGCTGCCGCGCCGCGACGGCCTGTCGGTCATCGCCGGTCTTAGATCCCGAGGCAAGACTACGCCGGTGCTGATCCTGTCGGCGCTCGGCGAAGTCGACGACCGGGTCACCGGCTTGCGCGCCGGCGGCGACGACTATCTGACCAAGCCCTATGCCTTTTCCGAGCTTCTGGCCCGAGTCGAGGTGCTGAACCGCCGCGCCAGCGCCAGGGAGGCCGAAACCGTCTACCGGGTCGGCGATCTCGAACTCGACAGGCTGTCGCATTCGGTGCGGCGCGCGGCCCGAGAGATTACGCTGCAGCCGCGCGAGTTCCGCCTGCTCGAATATCTGATGCGCCATGCCGGCCAGGTGGTGACGCGCACCATGCTGCTGGAAAATGTCTGGGACTATCATTTCGATCCGCAGACCAACGTCATCGACGTTCACGTCTCGCGGCTGCGCGGCAAGATCGAGAAGGGCTTCGACAAGCCCATCCTGCACACGGTTCGTGGCGCCGGCTATATGCTCAAGAGCGGCTAGCGTGGCCCTTTCAATGCCGGCCATCATGAAGACGACGGCAGCGCGGCTTTCGGCGCTCTATCTCCTGCTGTTCGCCATCTGTGCGGTGCTGCTCGTCTTCTACATGACCTCGCTGTCGGCGCGCATGCTGACCGGCCAGACGCAGGAGACCATCAACGACGAGGTGCTCGGCCTCGCTCGGGTCTATCAGCGCGGCGGCTTGCCGCTGCTGGTCCGGGTGGTCGAGCAGCGCTCCCGCCAACCCGGCGCCAATCTCTATTTGATCGCCGATGCCAACGGCCAGATCCTGACCGGCAACGTGCAGAGCCTGGAACCCGGCGTTCTCGTGGCCGAGGGCTGGACGACGGAGCCGTTTTCCTACCGGCGCTTTGGCGAGGGCGAGCTCGAGCGGCAACGCAACCCGATCGCCGACCCGAACGAACCCAGCCAGAGCGAAGTCCAGGTCGAAGGCGAGAAGGGCCACAACGCCATTGCCTTGGTGCTGCGCCTGCCGAACCAGATGATCATGCTGGTCGGCCGCGATCTCGGCGAGCCTGAGCGGTTCCGCGCCGTCATCCGCCGCGCCTTGACGTTGGCGCTCGGCATGATGGCGCTTGGCGGAATTTTGATCTGGTTCTTCGTCGGCCGCGCGGCGCTGAAGCGCATCGACTCGGTGTCGCAGGCCAGTCGCCGCATCTTGGGCGGCGACCTTTCCGGCCGGCTGCCGGTCACCGGCGCCGGCGACGAGTTCGATCGGCTCTCCGAAAATCTCAATTCCATGCTGGCCAGGATCGCCACGCTGAATGAAGGGCTGAAGCAGGTCTCCGACAACATCGCCCACGATCTGAAGACGCCGCTGACCAGGCTGCGCAACCGCGCCGAGGCGACGCTCTCCGGCAAGCACAACTCCGCCGCCTACCGGCAGGCGCTGGAAGCGACCATCGCCGAGTCCGACCATCTGATAAAGACCTTCAACGCCATCCTGATGATCTCAAGGCTGGAGGCGGGCTATTCCTCAGAAATCACCAGCCGGGTCGATCTGGCTGCTTCCGTGCGCGATGTCGTCGAGCTCTACGAGCCGGTGGCGGAGGAGGCGGGAGTGACACTCGAGACCTCGGTGCAGGACGGCTTCGCCGTTGAAGGCAATCGCGAGCTGATCGGCCAGGCGCTATCGAACATCGTCGACAACGCGATCAAATATTCGACCGACTCGACAGCCAAGCCGACCGTTCGCGTGGCGCTCGATCGCGTCGGCAGCGAAATCAGGCTTTCCGTCAGCGACAACGGCCAGGGCATTCCCGACGATGCCGATCGCGCCAGGGCGACCGAGCGTTTCGTGCGGCTGGAGAAGAGCCGCTCGCAGCCGGGTTCCGGTCTCGGCCTCAGCCTCGCCAAGGCGATCATGACATTCCACAAAGGGCGGCTTGATCTCCTGCCCGCCAATCCTGGATTATCCGTCGTCATGAGTTTTCCCGAACGGGAGGATCGCTGATGGTGGTGAAGGCGGCTGCGGAACACACCAACTGGCTTCTGAAGCCGGCGGCAAGGCTCGTGCCTCTGGATCAGAACCGAGCCCGGCGGGAATTGTCGGAGATCGCTTCCGCAGCGCAGGAAGAGGGGCTTGCCGTGCTGGCGAAATTCCTGGCCGGCGAGGGCGCCGTCCAGGAGTTTCTCGCGGCAGTCTTCGACCTTTCGCCGTTCCTGCGCGACACGGTGCGCCGCCGCCCGCAGATCCTGGATGCGCTTTTCGATGAGACCGTCGAGGCGCGGCTGGCGTCGATCGGCGCCGCCATCGGCAAGGCCGCGCGGGCGGAAGCCATCTCTGAAAACGGCCTGATGATGGAGTTGCGGCAATGGAAAGCGGAAGCGCATGTCCTGATCGCGCTGGCCGATCTTGCAGGCGAGGCCGAAACTGCAATCACAGTACGGCGGCTGAGCCATCTTGCCGACGCCTGCACCCGCGCTGCCGTCGACTTCCTGCTTCGCGACGCACACCGACAAGGCAAGCTCAAACTGCCGGATCTCGAGGATCCGGCGCGCCGGTCGGGCTGGATCCTGCTCGGCATGGGCAAGCTTGGCGCGCATGAGCTGAACTTCTCCTCCGACATCGACCTCGTCGTTTTCTTCGACCCGCAAGCGCCAGCAGTCGTCGATCCGCTCGATGCGACGGAGCTGTTTTCGCGCCTGACCCGCCGGCTGGTCCGCATGCTCCAGGACCGCACCGAACACGGCTATGTTTTCCGCACCGACCTCAGGCTTCGTCCCGACCCCGGTTCGACGCCGCTGGCGATCCCGGTCGAGGCGGCGCTGCGCTACTACGAGGCGCGGGGCCAGAACTGGGAGAGGGCCGCAATGATCAAGGCGCGTCCGGTGGCCGGCGATGTCGCCGCCGGCACTGCGTTCCTGAAGGAGCTCCAGCCCTACATCTGGCGCAAATACATGGACTATGCGGCGATCGCCGACGTCCATTCGATCAAGCGCCAGATCCATGCCCACAAGGGTCTTGGCGAGATCGCGGTGAAGGGCCACAACGTCAAGCTCGGCCGCGGCGGCATCCGCGAGATCGAGTTCTTCGTCCAGACCCAGCAGCTCATCGCCGGCGGCCGCTTCCCCGAACTGCGCGGCCGCGAGACGGTGCCGATGCTTGGCCAGCTTGCGGCACGCGGCTGGATCACTGCCGATGCGCGCGATACGCTCACAAGGCAGTACTGGCTCCTGCGCCGCGTCGAGCACGCCGTTCAGATGGTCGCCGACGAGCAGATCCACATACTGCCGGACGATGACGAAGGGCTCGAACGCATTGCCCGCCTGCTCGGTTTTGCCGATGCGGCGACCTTTGCCGAGGCGTTCCGCGCCGCACTCCATCAGGTCGAACGCCACTACGCAGCGCTTTTCGAGACCGCGCCCGAGCTTTCGGCGGGCATCGGCAATCTGGTCTTTACCGGCGATGTCGACGACCCCGATACGTTGCAGACCCTGCAGAGATTGGGATTCCAGCGGGCGAGCGACATCTGCCGCGTCATCCGCGGCTGGCATTTCGGCCGCTATCGCGTCACCCAGTCAGCCGAGGCGCGCGAGCGGTTGACCGAACTGACGCCGGCGCTGCTGCAATCCTTCGGCCAGACGCGCCGCGCGGACGAGGCGTTGATACGCTTCGACGAATTCCTTGCCGGTCTGCCCGCCGGCATTCAGCTGTTCTCGCTGCTCCACTCCAATCCGGCTCTGCTGAAGCTGCTGGCGACCATCATGGGCGCGGCGCCCCGGCTGGCCGCCATCATCACACGCCGGCCGCACGTGTTTGACGGCCTGCTTGATCCGGCCCTTTTGACCGAACTGCCGGACCGCGCCTATCTGTCCGGCCGTCTCGCCGCGTTTCTCGAAGGCGACAGGGCCTATGAGGACGTGCTCGACCGCTTGCGCATCTTTGCGTCCGAGCAAAAATTCCTGATCGGCGTCAGGCTGCTTGCCGGCTCGATCGATCCGGCGCGCGCCGGCCGTGCCTTTTCCGATCTGGCCGATCTCACCATCGACGCGGCGCTGCGGGCGGTCATCGCCGAGTTCGCGCTACGCCACGGTCGCATCGCCGGCGGCACGGTTGCGCTGCTCGGCATGGGCAAGCTCGGCAGCCGCGAATTGACGGCCGGCTCAGACGTCGACCTCATCCTGCTTTATGATCACGACGCCGATGCCGACGAATCCGATGGCGACAAGCCGCTCGCCCCGTCGCACTATTACGCCAGGATGACGCAGCGGCTGATCGCTGCGGTGTCCGCGCCGACCGCCGAGGGCGTTCTCTACGAACTCGACCTTCGCTTGCGGCCGTCCGGCAACAAGGGGCCGGTGGCGACCCATGTCGATGCCTTCAAGAAGTACCAGCGCAAGGACGCCTGGACCTGGGAGCATATGGCGCTGTCAAGGGCCCGCGCGATCGGCGGCGATCAAGCGCTGTGCGCCGAGGTCGAGACCGAAGTGGCACAGGTGCTTGCCCTGCCGCGCGACAGCGCCAAGGTGATGGCCGAGGCGGCCGAGATGCGCGCGATGATCGAGAAGGAAAAACCGCCGCGCGATCTCTGGGAGATCAAGCTGATCCCGGGTGGTCTCATCGATCTCGAATTCATCGCGCAGGTGGCGGTGATCACGGGAAAAGTCGAAGCCGGCCGCCGGGTCACCGGGACGGCGGACGTGCTGTCGAGGCTGGCGCCGGATTTCGCCGAGGCGCAGATCAGGCAGGAGCTTTGCGATGCCTATGCGCTCTATCTGGCGCTGACCCAGATGACGCGGCTCTGCCTCACCGGCGTATTCGAACGCGACGACGTTCCGCCGGGGCTTTCGGATCTGCTACTGGCGGTCACCGACCTGCCGGATTTCGGCGTGCTGGAAGCGCACCTCAAGGAGACGTCGCAAAATGTCAGGAAGGATTTTGGCTTTTTGCTTCGTGCGAAACGACCGTGATGGCGCAACGCCAATCGGCTGTTTCGAATAGCATCGGGGTTGCTGTCGGTCCGGCGTTTTCCGAAAGTTGCAACCGCTTCACGACGACAGAGGGTCAGGCGGCGGCCCTGACCGGCTGCGTCGGCTTCCTGGTCGGAATGCGCACCGACACGATCGTGCCGGTGCCTTCGGTGGAGCGGATTTTCAAGGCGCCGCCCTGAAGCTCGGCCAACGAGCGTGAGATGGCAAGGCCGAGGCCGGAACCGGCATGGCTCTTGGAGAACTGGTTCTGCACCTGCTCGAACGGCCGCCCGAGCTTGCTCAGCGCCTCCTTCGGGATGCCGCAGCCATTGTCTTCGATCGTCAGCACCAGAGCGCTGGAGGTGTTGCGGGCCCTTACCGCAATGCGGCCGCCCTGGCCGGTGAACTTCACCGCATTCGACAGCAGGTTGATGATGATCTGCTTGATCGCCCGGCGGTCGGCGAACAGTGTCAGCGAATCGGGGATACGTGTTTCGACGGTGATCGACTTTTCCGCCGCCTGCAGCGAGATGACGCGCACCGTTTCCCGCATCAGCGGGCAGAGGTCGATTTCCTCCTGATCCATCGAGAACTGGCCGGCCTCGATCTTCGACATGTCGAGGATGTCGTTGATGACGCCCAGAAGATATTTGCCGCTGCCGTTGATGTCGGTGGCGTATTCCTCGTAGCGCGGCGAACCCAGGGGCCCGAACAGCGCCTGTTCCATCAGTTCGGAGAAGCCGATGATCGCGTTGAGCGGCGTGCGCAATTCATGCGACATGTTGGCCAGGAACTCGGATTTGGCCCGGTTCGCGGCCTCGGCGCGCTCGGTTTCCTTCATGTATTTTTGATTGAGCTCGACCAGTTCGCGCGACCGCTCTTCCTCTGCCCGGCGGGCAAGGCTGAGATCGTGGATCGTGGCCATCAGCCGGCGCTCGCTGTCGACCAGCTTCTCCTGGTGCAGCTTGATCTGGGTGATGTCGGAGCCGACCGAGACGGTGCCGCCGTCCCTGGTCCGCAATTCGTTCACCTGCAGCCAGCGGCCATCGGCAAGCTGCCGCTCGAAGGTCACGCCGCCTTGCTGCCCGTTGGTGTTGGCAAGCCGGCGCTCCGAGGCGAAGGCAAGCATGCGATCTTCAAGAACGGCGCGCGAGGCGCCCGGCATCACGTCGCGATCCGACAGGCCGTTGTCCTGCTGGTACTTGGAATTGCACATGATCAGGCGCTGGGCCGAATCCCAGAGCACGAAGGATTCGTTGATGTTTTCGATGGCCGTTCGCAGGCGAAGATCCGCGGCCTCGGAGCGCAGCGCCAAATGCCGCTGCTCGGTGACGTCGACGGCGATGCCGATCAACTGGATCTCCGGCGCTTCCGGGTCGATCACCTGCGCTCTTGCGCGCATCCACACCCATTGTCCGTCGGCGTGGCGCATCCGGAACACCTGGTCGATGTGGTCGATCTCGCGTGCGACGATCCTGTTGGCGAGTTGGAACAGGTCGCCGTCCTCCGGGTGGATGATCCCGTCGACCTCGCCGAACGACAGCATCGTGTCGCAGGGCTCATAGCCCAGCATGTCGTACATCGAACGCGACCAGTACATCTTGCCGCGCACCATGTCCCAGTCCCACAGGCCGCAGCGGCCGCGCACCAGCGCCATGTCGATGCGCTGGTGCGCTTCGAGATAGATGCGGTCGGCGGTCTGGGCGCGCGCCGCCTGGCCGAAATAGGCATAGAGAACGATGATCAGCACGCCGGCCGTCAGCACGAACAGCGTGACGTTGAGCGAAACGGTCTTGCGCCACGTGTCGAAGACCGCATCCTGCGGGACGAGCGCTGCGGCAGCACCATTCCTGCCGTTTGCCAGGCTCACCGCCGCATACCAGTCCTGGCCGCCGATGCTGACCTCCATCACCCCGGCGCGGTCGCCGAACATGAACAGCGGTTGACCGCCCTGGGCGATGGCGTCGAGCGACCGCCCTTCCCAGCCCGTCGATTGCGGTGTCACGGCAACGATCTTGAACGCGCTGTCGGTGACCGCAAGCACGTGGCTTCGGCCCATGGCGCCCTGACGGCTGATGCCCTCCAACAGGTCCTGCGTCGCGCCAGGCGTCGAGGCCATGCTCGCATCGACGCTGATCGAACTGGCCAGTTGGCCCGCCGCGAGCGAGAGGATCGCCTTGGCGTCGCGTTCCACGTCGTCGCGCTCGTGCATCAGCGACAGGAACCGCAGTGCCGCGATGACAATCAGGAAAATGATGATGAGGGCCGGTATCGATCGGCGCAGCAATGGCTCGGCTGCCAGAAGCCGTCGGTAGGCGGGTTCGGCGATCAGCCGCGCATTGCCGGCGAGACCGTCGCTTCCCGCCTCACGCTGCTCAAAACCCGTCCCTCCGGGCGCGCCCCACGCGTCCGCCTTCGCCATAAATGGCTCTCCCCGATTTTAAATCTGCTTGACGATCCGGCGACGCCGCACTTCCGAATCTTCAGCTAAAGAATCAAAGGTGATTCGGCTTGTCCATAGGCGCAGCGAAAAAAGATTAAAAATCGACTAAAATAATGGACTTTCCCGCCCGATGGTGCCGGGCGGCAACCTTCTAAGGTGTGTTGAGATTCAGGTCAGGCCGTGCCGAGAACGGTGGATTCAGAGAACCGGAGCGGAGCGTACTTTTGGGTACGTGAGCACCGGAAGCGCAGGAAGCCGCCGTTCGCAGGCCGGCATCACCTGAATATCAACTTACCTTACGCCAGCGTGCGCTCAATGATGTCGCGCAAATCGGCCGACAGGTTCTCGGTACTGGCAATCGAAAGCAGCGCTTCCCTTGCCTTGCCCTGCCGGGCAGGTTCCAGCGAGCGCCATGATCTGAGTGCCGTCGCCAGCCTGGCGGCCAATTGCGGGTTGCGCTTTTCGACCTGCAGGACCGTTTCGACGAAAAACCGGTAGCCCTCGCCGTCGGCGCGATGGAAGCCGGTCTGGTTGGCGCTGGAAAACGTGCCGACGAGCGAGCGCACCCGGTTCGGGTTGGCCATCGAGAAGGCCGGGTGGCCGGTCAGGGCGCGCACTGCATGAATGGTTTGCGGGCCCGGCACGCTGGCCTGGATATGGAACCATTTGTCCATCACCAGCGGATCGGTCGCATATTTCGCTTCGAACTCCGCCAGCGCCTTGACCGTCTCGGGCGAACCGTTATGGCGCAGCGCAAGCACGCTCAATGCGGCGGCCCGGTCGGTCATGTTGGTCGCGGACTGGAAATGCCGGGCCGCAAGCGCCGCACCTCCATGCAGCAGCGAAAGATAGTCGAGCAAGGTGTTGCGCAGCGCCCGGCGACCGGCGCTTGCCGCATCAGGACTGAAAGCGTCCTTGTCGGTCAGTCGATCGTAGAGGTCGGAGAATATCTCGCGATTCGCCTCGGCGATCGCGACCGTCAGCGCCTCGCGGGCCGAGAAAATGGCATCGGGGTCGATGTTCTTGCCGATGTCACGGGCGATATCGGCTTCGCTAGGAAGCGCCAAAGCCAGCGCCCGATAGGCCGGTTCGAGTGTCTCGTCGCCGGCTATTTTGCCGGCAAGCTCGATCAACCGCGATGCGAAACCGGGCTGCTTGCCGTCAAGGACCTGGCGGAAGGTGGATATCAGAGCCTCGGTCAAAAGCGTGTTGAACGCCTGCCAGCGCGAGAAGGTATCGTTGTCATGGCCAGCAAGGAAGAACTGATCGTCGGCCCTCTGCTCGACGGAAAGCGTCACCGGCGCCGAGAAGCCGCGGTTGAGCGACATCGCCGGGCGCTCAGTGACGCCCGAGAAGCGCACCATGTGCCGGCGCTTGCGGATATGGATGACGCCGTCCTCGACGCTGGCGCCCTCGACGCCGCCATATTCTATCGCTTTGCCGTCGGTGCCGACCAGGCTGAAGGCCAGCGGAATATGCATCAGCCGCTTGCGGCTTTCGGACGGCGTTGGCGGCACCGACTGTTCGATCTCGAGCGTGAATTCCTGGGCCGCCGCATTGTGCGTCGAACTGATGGTCAGATTGGGCGTGCCGGCCTGATGGTACCACAGCGAAAATTGCGCGAGGTCGCGCCCGGACACATCCTCGAACACCTTGATGAAGTCCTCGATGGTTGCAGCCTCGCCGTCATGGCGCTCGAAATAGAGATCCATGCCGGCCCGGAACGTCTCGGCGCCGAGAATGGTGCGGATCATGCGCACCACTTCCGAGCCCTTTTCGTAGACTGTCGCCGTGTAGAAATTATTGATCTCGCGGTAGCGGCGCGGTCGCACCGGATGCGCCAGCGGTCCCTGGTCTTCGGGAAACTGATGTGCCTTGAGCGTGCGCACTTCGGCGATGCGTTTCACCGCTCGCGAGCGTTGGTCGGCGGAGAATTCGTGATCGCGGAAAACCGTCAGCCCTTCCTTCAGGCAAAGCTGGAACCAGTCGCGGCAAGTGATTCTGTTGCCGGTCCAATTGTGGAAATACTCATGCGCGATGATCGCCTCGATATTGGCGAAATCGGCGTCCGTTGCGGTCTCCTGATCGGCCAGCACATACTTGTCGTTGAAGATGTTGAGGCCCTTGTTCTCCATCGCGCCCATGTTGAAGTCGGACACGGCGACGATGTTGAAGACGTCGAGGTCGTATTCGCGGCCGAACGCTTCCTCGTCCCATTTCATCGACCGTTTCAGGGCGTCCATGGCGTAGCCGGCGAGCCGCTCCTTGCCCGGCTCGACAAAGATGCCGAGCTCGACCTGGCGGCCGGACAATGTGACGAAGCTGTCCGAGACCCTGCCGAGAGCCCCCGCAACAAGGGCGAACAGATAGGACGGCTTGGGGAAAGGGTCGTGCCAGACTGCATAGTGCCAGCCGTCGGCAAGTTCGCCGCTGCCAGCCGGGTTGCCGTTGGAAAGAAGCAGTGGCGCCTCGTACTGCCGCGCCTCGATACGCACCGTATAGACCGACAGGATATCGGGACGGTCGAGAAAATAGGTGATGCGCCGAAAGCCCTCGGCCTCGCATTGCGTGCAATAGACGTCGCTCGAGCGATAGAGACCCATCAGGGCTTCGTTGTGCGCCGGCGCCAGCTCGGTTTCGATCAGGAGCTGGAAGCGGGCTGCTGCGGGCGGCGTGGTGATCGTCAACTGATCGGGCGTGGCGAAAAAATCGGCCGGCGCAAGTGTCTGGCCGTCGATTGCGATGCGGCTGAGCGTCAGACCATCGCCGTCCAGCACCAGCGGCACTGACGCCGCGACGCCGTCGCGGCGCTCGACCGTCAGCACGGCGATGACGCGCGTGGCTTCTGGCGACAGGCGGAAAGTCAGGCCGGTTTCCGGAATGAGATAGTCGGTGGGGCGATAGTCTTCGAGCTTGAAGACCTGGCCGGTGTCCGTGCGCATTCCGTTGGTTTTCCTGTCGATTTCCGCAGCGGCAGGTGGATCCGCTGGTCGAAGAAATGTGAAGCACGCGCTCTTTACACGAAACCGTCACTCGACAAAACTGGCGCAGCGCCTATTTCAGGCACTCGTTTTCCAATCATCGTCGCGAGGTATCCATGACCGTCGTCACACCGAAATTCGGCATGGGCGCCTCTGTGCTGCGTCGCGAGGACCAGGCCTTCCTCAAGGGTCTCGGTCGCTATACGGACGACATCCAGCCGGCCGGCCTCCTGCACGGCTATGTCCTGCGCTCGCCGGTGGCCAAGGCAAGCTTCACCCTCGGTTCGACCGAGGCGGCCAAGGCGGCATCTGGCGTCCATCTGGTGCTGACCGGTGCTGATCTTGCTCATCTCGGCAAGCTGAAATCCGGCGTCATGCAGAGGCAGCCGGACGGCACCAAGGCGCCGACCCGCGACATTCCGGTCCTTTGCCGCGACCGGGTCAATTATGTCGGCGACGCCGTCGCCTTCGTCGTCGCCGACAGCCGCGCGCTGGCGCAGGACGCGGCCGAACTGATCGAGGTCGAATACGAGGGCGAGGATGCCGCGTCCGGCACCGCCACGGCGCTTGACGAAGGCACGCCGCTTGTCTGGCCGGAACTCGGCTCCAACCGCGCCTTCAGCTACCACATCGGCGACAAGGCGAAGACCGCGGCGGCATTCGCCAGGGCGGCGTATGTCACCCGCATCGAATTCATCAACAACCGGCTGGTCTGCAACTACATGGAGCCGCGTTCGGCGATCGGCGAGTGGAACACGCAGGAGAACCGCTTCGTGCTGACCACAGGCTCGCAGGGCGTGCATTCCATGCAGTACATCCTGGCCGACATATTCAAGATCAAGAAGAATCAGCTGCGCGTCATCACGCCGGATGTCGGCGGCGGCTTCGGGCCGAAAAGCTTCGTCTATCGCGAGCATCCGCTGGTGCTGGAGGCCGCCAGGCGCCTTGGCCGCCCGGTGAAATGGGCCGGCGACCGCACCGAGCATTTCCTCACCGATGCGCAAGGTCGCGACAATGTCGTGACCGCCGAGATGGCGATGGACAAGGACGGCCGCTTTCTCGGCATGAAGGTCGATCTCCTCGCCAATATCGGTGCCTATATCTCGCAATATGGCCCGTTCATCCCCTATATCGGCGTCACCATGTCGACCGGCGTCTACGACATCCAGGCGCTCGACGTTTCGGTGACCGGCCTCTACACCAACACTTGCCCGGTCGATGCCTACCGCGGCGCCGGCCGTCCGGAAGCGGCATTCCTGCTGGAAAAGCTCGTCGACGCCTGCGCCCACGACCTGGCCTTGCCAGTCGAAGAGATCCGCCGGCGCAATTTCATCAGGCCCGAACAGTTTCCTTACCGCACGCAGACCGACCGCCTCTATGATACCGGTGAATTCGCAGGCCATATGGACCGCGCCATCGAACAAGCGGAGTGGCAGGCGTTCCCGGAGCGACTGGCGCAGTCGAAGGCGGAAGGCAAAATCCGCGGCATCGGCATGGCGACCTATATCGAGGCCTGTGCCTTTCCCGGCTCTGAACCGGCCTTTGTCGAATTGAACGGCGACGGCACGGTGACGCTGAAGATCGGCACCCAGACCAACGGGCAGGGGCATGCGACCGCCTATGCGCAGTTCCTCTCGGAAAAGCTTCATCTCGACATCGGCAACATTCATGTCCGCCAGGGCGACACCGACGAGCTGAAGGCCGGCGGCGGCACCGGTGGCTCGCGCTCCATTCCGCTTGGCGGTGTGTCAGCTTCTCGCGCCGGCGAGGATCTGGCCATCAAGATCAGGCGCATCGCCGCAGATGAGCTGGAAGCCTCGGCCGACGACATCGAATTGTCCAACGGCGTTGCTCGCATCGTCGGCACCGACCGCACGATCGATTTTTCGAGCATCGCCAAGGCAGCCAAGAACCCGGACGATCTCAAGGGCTTTGGCGAGTTCGTGCAGGACGAATGCACCTATCCGAACGGCACCCACATCTGCGAGGTCGAGATCGATCCCGACACCGGCGTGACGGAAATTGTCCGCTATACGATCGTCGACGATTTCGGCGTCACCGTGAACCCTATGCTGCTGGCCGGCCAGGTGCATGGCGGCGTCGTCCAGGGCATCGGCCAGGCGCTGACCGAGAACACGGTCTATGACGAGGACGGGCAGCTGTTGACGGCAAGTTTCATGGACTATGCCATGCCGCGCGCCGACGATTTGCCGTTCTTCCATTTCGAGACCCGCAACGTGCCCTCGACCACCAATGCGCTCGGCATCAAGGGGGCAGGCGAGGCGGGCACGATCGGAGCGACGCCGGCCGCACTCAACGCGGTGACGGATGCGCTCTATCGCGCCTACGGCATCAGGCACATCGACATGCCGGCAACGCCGGCGCGCATCTGGGCGGCGATCCAGGAAGCAGCTGCCAAGTGAACCCGACGGACCATCCCGGCGGGCACAACACGCTGACCGGGATCATGCTCAAGATCGTGTCGGTGGCGGTCTTCGTCGCCATGTCGTCCTGCATCAAGGCGGCGGGCACGGTGCCGGCCGGCCAGATCGTCTTCTTCCGCTCGTTCTTCGCCATCTTTCCGATCGTCGTCTTCCTGGCCTTCCAGGGAAAACTTGGCACCGCATTTTCGACCAAGCGCCCGCTCAACCATATTGCGCGCGGCGTTGTCGGCGTCTGCGCCATGGGGCTCGGCTTCTTCGCGCTGATTCGGCTGCCGCTGCCGGAAGCGATCGCGCTGAACTACGCACAGCCGCTGCTGGTGGTGGTGTTCAGTTCGATCTTCCTCGGCGAAGCGATCCGCGTCTATCGCTGGAGCGCGGTTGCGGTCGGACTGGTCGGGGTGCTGGTCATCTCATGGCCGGAACTGACGCTGCTGGGTTCGGGCGCAGCACTCGGCGATCAGGAGGTGCTCGGCGTCATCGCCGCACTGGTCGCGGCAGCGATCTCGGCCGTCGCCATGCTGCTGGTGCGCAACCTCGTCCAGAGCGAGCCGACGGCAACCATCGTGCTGTGGTTTTCGGTGACGGCGAGCCTCCTGGCGTTGCTGTCGCTGCCGTTCGGCTGGCAGGCGCTGACACCGGCGCAGGCGGGCCTGCTCATTGCTGCAGGCTTTTGCGGCGGGCTCGCCCAGATTCTGATGACCGCCGCCTATCGCCATGCCGAGGCCTCGGTCGTGGCGCCTTTCGAATACACGTCGATGCTGCTTGGCATCGTTGTCGGCTATCTCGCCTTCGGCGACGTCCCGACGGTTTATATGCTTATCGGCGGCGTGATCGTCGTTGCCGCCGGCATCTTCATCATCTGGCGCGAGCGGCAACTGGGCCTTGAACGTGCCCGCACCCGCCAGGCGACCCCGCCACAAGGATGATCAGGACGGCTAGGCCCGCTCGTTCGCCAATCGCACCAGCACGGTCCTTGTCTGCTCATCGGCGGGGAAAAACGATTCGATCGCCAGTTCCGACAGCGTCACGTCGAGCGGCGTGCCGAACACGGTGATGGTGCTGATGAACGACAGCACGGCATCGCCATGCGCAAGCCGCAGCGGGTGCACGATCGCGTTCGGCTCGACCGGCAGCGGCCGTGCGCCGTTCAGGCCGGACGGATAGGTCCGAAGCTCGCGCTCCAGTTCGACCAGAACCGGGTCGCCTGAAGCGTCGTTCTGGTGTTTCAGCCGGTCGAGAAGATGCGCGCGCCATTCGGCCAGATTGACGATGCGCGGCGCGACGCCACCCGGGTGCAGGCTGAGCCGCAGCACGTTGACCGGCGGCTTCAGCAAGGAAGGCTCGGCGACGTTGGCGAGGAACGGGCCGATGGCGGCGTTTGCCGACACCAGGTTCCAGTGCCGGTCGACAGCCAGAGCCGGGAAGGGTTCGTGACCCTTGAGCACGATCTCGACCGCCGCCATCGCCGGCGCCAGCGAGGCATCGGTGAGCGGACGCTCGCTGAAGCTGGGGGCAAAGCCTGCGGCCAGCAGGAGCTGGTTGCGCTGCCTCAACGGGATCGACAGCTGCTCGGCCAGATGCAGCACCATGTCGCGCGAGGGTGCCGCGCGGCCGCTTTCCACGAAACTCAGATGCCGCTGCGAGATTTCGGCTTCCATGGCGAGGTCGAGCTGGCTCATGCGCCGGCGCGTGCGCCATTCGCGAATGAGGCTGCCGGCGGAAGTCTGGGTTGCGGTCATGGGCGCATGACTAGGCCGGCCGCAGATGCATTTCAATTACCGGGGAGGTTATAGCGCCGCTCTTCCCTTCTCCCCTTGTGGGAGAAAGTGGCCGAGCGAAGCTCGGTCGGATGAGGGTGTTCCAGCTTGGCGAACACCCTCATCCAAGTCGAGAAGCTGGCGCACGGCGACAGAATCACCAGCGCCTCATTTCTTCCAACACCCCTCAACCGTCTTGGCGCTACGCGCCAATCCACCTTCTCCCACAAGGGGAGAAGGGAAGACGCCCAACTCAACCCAGCGCCCGAAGCTTCGCCTTCACTTCAAGGAAATCCCGCCACGCCAGCTTCTTGTGCGCGGGGGTTCGCAAGAGATACGCCGGATGAAGCGTTGGCATGGCGGGGATGGCAATGCCGGCGGCGGTCGTGTGGACGCGCCAGTTGCCGCGCAGCCGCAGGATGCCCTCTGTGGTGTTGAGAAGGGTGCTTGCCGAGGGGCCGCCCAAATTGACCAGCACCTTCGGATTGACCAGCTCGATCTGCCGTTCGATGAACGGCCGGCAAATCTCGGTCTCGTGCGGCGTCGGCGTGCGGTTGCCCGGCGGCCGCCAGGGAATCACATTGGCGATGTAGGCCGAGGTCCGGTCGAGGCCGATCGCGGCCAGCATCCGGTCGAGCAGCCGGCCCGAGCGGCCGACGAACGGCAATCCCTCGATGTCCTCGTCGCGCCCGGGTGCCTCGCCGACCAGCATCACCGCGGCATTCGGATTGCCATCGGCGAACACCAAGTTCTTGGCGGTGAATTTGAGGTTGCAGCCGTCGAATGCCGCCATGTGCTGGCGAAGTTCGTCCAGGGTTGCCGCCGTCGTCGCCAGGTGTCGCGCCAATGCCGCTTGCTGCTCGTCGGGCACTGTCGCCGTACCGGACGGCGCGCGCACCGCCGGCGCCGCAGCTTGCCTTTCGCCCATTCCGGCGCGTGACAGGCTTGTCGAGCGTGGCAGCGCTGCGTTTTCACCGGTTGGCGGCGTAACTGTCGCTGGCGCCCGCTCAGGCGGCTTTGACGCAGCCTCGGCAAACCTGTTCAGCGGCTCCTCTTCGAGCGCTTCATCGACCCCGGCGCTGGCGTAGAAGGCCAGCAGGTCGGCAATATTAGGTCGGTTGTCTGGGGAAACGGCAGTCATGCTTTCACATTCAGCCGCGCGGCGGGAATTTGCAACATCGTGATTGGCGCGATGCTTCATGATTTCGTCATCCAGGGCCTCAGCGACGTCGCTTCGCTCCTGCTTCGCCCTGGATGACGAAGTGGTTCAGCTCGACGGTATACGCGGATCCTGCACCAGATAGAACGTCCAGCGTGGTGTGTAGTCGGTGATCAGGTAATCGAATTTTGCCGTCTTCAACGGGTCGATCTTGCCGCTCTTGAACAGCAGCCGGTCATAGGGTTCGAAGTCGCGATCGAAATCGGCAAAGCTGCTCGACCAGATGTTGTCAGGCGTCTTGTTGCGCTGGTCGAACGACAGGCCGTCGCCGAACACGCTCGGCCGGTGGAGTATCTCCTGGAGCTCGAACTGGAACTCGACCCAGGCCTGGCCGCTGTTGTTGAGCACGTCGATGCGCATATACATGAGACCGTTGGCAAATTGGCCCGCAGTGCCGAAGGGGTGGATCGGCTTCGTCGTGCGGATCGTCAGTGTCACTGGTGTCGCCGAATTCAACTCTTCGGTGATGACAAGCGGGTCCTCCTTTGTCCCGATGCCCGAGGCGCTGGTGATGCGGAAGCCGCCCAGTTCGTCGGAAAAGGAGTAGGCTCCGGCCACCCAGACCCTTTGCGGCTCGGCGTGGGCGGCAACCGACGCCAGTGGCGAAAGGGCCAAAACGAGCGCCCGGCAAATCCGTCCGGGCGACGAAAAAAAGCGCGTCGATGAAAAGCCGGATGGCCCGTATGTGCGCATGGTGCGAAGTATGGCCGATAAGCAAGCCGTCGAACAATTAAAAAAAATCAGGGCAACGGCTCTCTTTGGACCCGGATCGATGTTGGTGGACCCGCAAATCGCGATTTTGTAGTAAGATGCGCGGCCTTTTTGACGAAATCGGCATTGTCACGTCAGCGCCGGTTTCGCGTCGCGAATTGATGCGCTATGCAGCGGATAAGCCAGAAGATGCGCAAATGCGGCAGCCAGTGAGGGGTTGATGAGCGAGATCGAACGCGAAAGCATGGAATTCGACGTGGTCATCGTCGGCGCCGGTCCGGCCGGCCTCGCTGCCGCTATCCGTCTCAAGCAGGTCAATCCCGAGCTTTCCGTCGTAGTCCTGGAAAAGGGTGGCGAAGTCGGCGCCCACATCCTGTCCGGCGCCGTCGTCGATCCGATCGGCATCGACCGGCTGTTGCCCGGCTGGCGTGACGAGGAGGGACATCCGTTCAAGACGCCGGTCACCGCAGACCATTTCCTGGTCCTCGGCCCCGCCGGTTCGTTCCGTCTGCCCAATATCCTGATGCCGCCGCTGATGAACAACCACGGCAACTACATCGTTTCGCTCGGCAATGTCTGCCGCTGGCTGGCGACCAAGGCCGAGGCGCTGGGCGTCGAGATCTATCCGGGCTTTGCCGCCGTGGACCTCATTTACAGTGGCGAGGGCGCGGTCGCCGGCGTTGTCACCGGCGACATGGGCGTCGAGAAGGATGGCACGCATGGCCCGGGCTTCGCGCCGGGCATGGCGCTGATGGGCAAATATGTGCTGATCGGCGAGGGCGCGCGCGGCTCGCTGGCCAAGCAGTTGGTCGCCAAATACCATCTTTCCGACGGCCGCGAGCCCGGCAAATACGGCATCGGTCTCAAGGAGCTCTGGCAGGTCAAGCCGGAGAACCATCGGCCGGGCCTTGTCCAGCACTCCTTCGGCTGGCCGCTCGACATGAAGACCGGCGGCGGCTCCTTCCTCTACCATCTGGAGGACAACCAGGTGGCGGTCGGCTTCGTCGTCCACCTCAACTACAAGAACCCCTATCTGTCTCCGTTCGACGAGTTCCAGCGCTTCAAGACCCACCCGGCGATCAGGGGCACATTCGAGGGCGGCAAGCGGCTCGGCTATGGCGCCCGTGCCATCACAGAGGGCGGCTGGCAGTCGGTGCCGAAACTGTCCTTCCCTGGCGGCGCGCTGATCGGTTGTGCTGCCGGCTTCGTCAACGTGCCGCGCATCAAGGGCTCGCACAATGCCGTGCTCTCCGGAATGCTGGCGGCCGAGCATGTCACCGAGGCGATCGGCGCCGGCCGCGCCAATGACGAACTGGCTTCCTACGAGGCGGCATGGCGGGCGACCGACATCGGCAAGGATTTGAAGAAGGTGCGCAACGTCAAGCCGTTGTGGTCGCGCTTCGGCACCGTCGTCGGCGTTGGCATCGGCGGCCTCGACATGTGGCTGAATTCGCTGTTCGGGTTCTCGCCTTTCGGCACGCTGAACCACGGCAAGGCCGATTATGCGACGCTTGAACCGGCCGCCAAGCATAAGAAGATCGCCTATCCGAAGCCGGATGGCGTGCTCACCTTCGACCGCCTGTCCTCAGTGTTCCTGTCCAATACCAACCACGAGGAAAACGAGCCTGTCCACCTGCTGGTCGCGGATATGGACCTGCAGCAGCGCTCCGAACACGATGTCTATGCCGGGCCCTCGACACGCTACTGCCCGGCCGGCGTCTACGAATGGGTCGACAAGGATGGCAACGCCGCCGCCGATCCCGCGGCGAAGGACGTGCGCTTCGTCATCAACGCGCAGAACTGCGTCCACTGCAAGACCTGCGACATCAAGGATCCGAACCGAAACATTACCTGGGTGCCGCCACAAGGTGGAGAGGGACCAGTCTACCAAAACATGTAGCCCAGCAAGCCAGAACGGCCCGGCGGCCGTCTCGCCCGTTGACCAAAATGAAAGCGCGTGAAGGCCTATTATATGTGCGGCGTCTAAAAGAAGTTGAAGCGGGGCGGCGCCTGTGGTTCCATTCTTTCTGACCCGGGAGATGACCATGCGCCTGGCGGTTCTGACGTGCCTTGTGGCGATTGGCGGCTTGTGCGGCTTCGCACCGCCGGCATTGGCTGACACGAAGGTGCTGGTCAAGACCCGGACCTACGACATCACTGGAACCACGGGCGCCGCCCTGATCGAGGCCATGGACCGCAACGGTCCGAAGCGGCACGGCTTCATGACGCACGCCATCGCGCTGGCCGCCTATACCGTGGATTGGGACCTTGACGTCACAAGGGAGGGTGGTGTCTGCCGTCTGCGCCAAGCCAATGGCACGCTCGATCTCACCTACACCTTGCCGCGTTTGGCCTCAGCCGCGACGCCGGCGCTGCAGAAGCGCTGGAAGCGGTTTTTCGCGGGCGTTCGTGCTCACGAGCATAACCATGGCCGCATCGCCAGGACAATGATGCGGGCGACCGAGAAATCGATCACTGGACTGGAGTTCGCCGACAACTTGTTTTGCAGCAAGACGCACCGCGAGGCGAGGCGCCGGATCAAGGCCGTCTATGCCGAATACGAGGCGAAACAGAACGCCTTCGACGCGCGCGAGCATCGCGACGGCGGCCATGTCGAGCACCTCATCAGGGCGCTGTTGCGCAAGCAGTAGCTCAGCCTCGGGTCCTGCCGTTCTGTCTCACCGATGCCGTCGCGGTTTCTTGTTCGTCGACCGGCTTCTTCTGTTCCTGCCTGAGCGAGAACTCCACCATCAGCGGAAGATGGTCGGAGCCGGTGTTTTCTAGCCTCGACACCGAATGGATGAGAACCGCGCCCTTGCTGAAAACAAGGTCGATCGGCAGTCCGGCGAAGCGCAGGAATTCCGGCAGCTTGATAGGGAGCCAGGTCGGCCCCGGCGAAGGCGCCACGGTCAGCTTGCCAAGACCTGCGACGCGCCGGACGGCGGCGCTCCACGGCACTGCATTGCAGTCGCATGCCATGATCGATGTCTCGCCGAGCGAGGCGAACTCCCCCGACAATCCGCCGATCTGCCGTGACTGGTTGCGCGGCCATGGCCAGGTGAGGTGCATGGCGGCGACGTCGACGTCGGTCCCGCCGAAATCGACCGTCGCGATGGCCATCGCGTCGCGGCCATCGCAGCGCGGTTGCGTGCCGGCGGCAAACGGCCGTCTGGACAGCAGCGCAACGCCGAATACGCCATTGGGGTAGGGGCAGAGGATCCGGTAAGGGTAGGCGCTGGCAAGATGGCCAAGTTTCGCCTTCCACATGTCGGACACCTCGTCGAGGGTGATCACATCAGGCTGGGTCCGGCCGATCAGCGACAGGACTTTTTCAGGCGTTGAATTGTTGAACCGCAGGTTCATCTGCAGCAGGCGGTAGACCGCTTGGTCACCGGGGTGGATCGGCTGATCACCGGGGTAAACGGGCTGGTAGCCGGCCTCGGCTTCGTAGGCTGCCTGGACCGGCCACAGGCGGGGCACCGACAGGGCGTTGGAGGTGGTGGCAAAGGCAGCCACCGCAAGGAGCAGCGCCGTGGCCGCCTGCAGGCGAAACGAGGTCGCCAGCAGCGGCAGCGCGCAAAGCGCCGTCAGCACGGCAAGATGAACGCGGAAATGAGCGAAGGAATCGAAGACCGGATGCAGCGTTCCGAAAAACCCGGCCACCAGCGCAACCGAGAAGACGAGCATTGTTACGAATGCTGCCGACGCCATCATCATGTTTCGAACGGGTGCCATCCACTTTGCTTATCGGCAGAAATGCAGCCCAAAGCAAGATTACGAAATGCCCTGCCGCGCTGTTACCAGGTTCGCAGGCCGCTCGCTCCTACTGGAACGCGGTCTCCGAAAAGCTTCTGAGCTTGCGCGAATGCAACCGTTCCATCGGCATCTCGGCCAGCTTTTCCATCGCCCTGATGCCGATGGTCAAATGCTGTGCCACTTGCCGCTTGTAGAATTCGGTCGCCATGCCGGGCAGCTTCAATTCGCCGTGCAGCGGTTTGTCGGAGACGCAAAGCAGCGTACCGTAGGGTACGCGGAAGCGGAAGCCATTGGCGGCGATCGTCGCCGACTCCATGTCGAGCGCGATCGCCCGTGACTGCGACAGCCTCTGCACTGGCCCACGCTGGTCGCGCAACTCCCAGTTGCGGTTGTCGATGGTAGCTACTGTGCCGGTCCGCATGATACGCTTGAGGTCGTAGCCGGAAAGGCCGGTGACTTCGGCGACCGCCTCCTGCAGCGCCACCTGGATTTCGGCCAGCGGCGGGATCGGCACCCAGACCGGAAGATCGTCGTCCAGAACATGGTCTTCCCGCACATAGGCGTGCGCCAGCACATAGTCGCCCAGCGCCTGGGTGTTGCGCAGGCCGGCGCAATGGCCGAGCATCACCCAGGCATGCGGCCTGAGCACCGCTATGTGGTCGGTGATCGTCTTGGCGTTGGAGGGGCCGACGCCGATATTGACCATGGTGATGCCGCCATGGTTCGGCTTCTTCAGATGGTAGGCCGGCATCTGCGGCAGGCGCGGCGGCGCCACGCCATGGCTGGGCGCGCTTTGTCCAGCCTTGGTGACGACGTTTCCCGGCTCGACGAATTCGACGTATCCGCCGCCGCCTTTCGCCATCAGATCGTGCGCACGTGCGACGAATTCGTCGATGTAGAACTGGTAGTTGGTGAACAGCACGAAATTCTGGAAATGCTGCGGACTGGTCGCCGTGTAGTGCGACATCCGGTGCAGCGAGTAGTCGATGCGTTGCGCCGTGAACGCCGCCAACGGCCTGGCTTCGCCTAACGCCACTTCGAACGTGCCGTTGGCGATCTGGTCGTCGGTGCCGTCGAGATCCGGCACGTCGAACAGGTCACGGATCGGCCGCCTGATGCGCTCGGCTGCCGCGCCGTCGACATGCGAGCCTTCCAGGAACGCGAAATGCAGCGGGATGGGCGTCGTCGATTCCGAAACCGTGACCGGAACGCCGTGATTGCGCATGATCAGGCGAAGCTGTTCGATGAGATAGCGTTCGAAAAGGGCCGGCTGGGTTATGGTGGTCGAGAAATGCCCGGGCGTCGGCATATGGCCGTAAGCCTGCCGCGAGTCGATCTGGGTGAACGAAGTCGTGGTGACACCGACCTCCGGATAAAAGGCCCGGTAGCGCTTGTTGTTGTCGCCGCCTGCGGCGAGCGCCGTAAACGAATCGCGCAGGAATTTGGTGTTGCGGTCGTAGAGGGCCTGCAAGGCCGCGACGGCCTTTGCTGCATCATTGAAGATCTGCCGGCCAAATGGCTCCGGCATCACGACTGAGTCTATGGCTTGGGGGTAGATTCGCTTTTCCATGACCCAATATAGAGGCTTGGCCACGCGGTTGGGAGGGGGCCGAAGGGTCGTTTTTTGTTTTGAATGGTTTCGATGAAGGCCGATTGCCTAGCCACGCCGCAGGCTGATCAGCAGCACAAAGCCGACGCCGGTCTTCTTCAGCGCCGGCGCTTCGATCGTCGAGCCGGCATCGGCGCGCATCGTCGGCACGGCCAGAACCGGCGCGGCAAGAACCATCAGGATGAGCGTCGCCCGCGGCACTAGCCGAAGGGTCTTGCGGGCGTTGGCGGCGATGCGGTCCATGGTTTTTGCTTTTCTCCTCTCGAAGACTTTGTCGGTTCAGGGGCGAAAATGGTTCACGCAATCGAACCGGCAGGAATTGGCCTGGTCCCAGGAGCGGGCCGGGCGCCCGGCCTCGGCAACGAGGATGGCGAACGCCATGCCGAACAGGCTCATCAGCAGGCAGACGATGGTGAAGCGGCGGGCGAACATGGCGTGGTGTCTCCTTCGACACGCATGAGAATGCCCTGATGCAACTGAACCGGTTCTGATGCCGGCGTTCATCTGCGGTTCAAATTTGGACTGTCAGGGCGCAGATGGCGCAGCCCGGTCGATCGGTCGGTGTCCCAAACACAGAGGCGCGAACAAAAACGGGGCCTTTGCGGCCCCGTTTTCATTGTGCGGCAGTCGAAACGATCAGAGCTTGTGCCAGGTCTGGCTCCTGCAGATCAGCCCGCCGAGCACGCAGCCGCTCATCTTGAGCGAAGCGCCTGAGACCGAGGCCTTGCCCGAATAGGTCTTGTCGGTCTCCGGGTCGGTTATCGTACCCGTGTATTTGTTGGCGCCGGACACCTTGAACGAACCGATGCGCTTGCCGGCAAACTTGCCGGATTTGAGCGTGATGGAAAATGCGTCGCCACCGCCCGTGATGGCGGCGGTCGAACCGGCTTGCGTTTTCCAATTGCCTTCGATCGGGTCGGCCCAGGCGGTGCCGGCTATGATCAATGTGGCCGCGAGGGCCATGCTGATTTTGCGAAACACGTTTCTCCTCCCTGTGGGCATCCGGCCGGGTGTTGCGCCCCGCCGGTCTGCCTCTTACGCAAACGTAAGCTAATCCACCTCCCGACGAAACAAAAGCGGTGCCGCTGCGGAAGACTTCAGGATTTTTCCAGCCGCCCGAAGCGGTCTGGTCGGCGAGAAATGAAACACCGGGCATGCTGGCTTTGTCTTCCGTGGTTAGCGGAGTCTTGATTTGCGCCTCGCAAATTTTCATCAATTTTGGCGCAAACCGGCGCAATTGCTGGCTTTGCATCGTTAATGAATTTCGGCGTTTACCTCTTGTTTTAGCTTTGTTTTCCTCAAATTAAGCACGCCGTTTAACGACGGATTCAAGCCTTCGGTTCATTCTCGAAAGCATCGAAAGAGCGGCCGCCCCAAGGGTTTCCAGGGGACAGAACGAGGCAGCTCTCGGGAGCCTGACAGGGGCTAGAACAGGGGATTGAAATGGCACGTTTTGAAATGCCTGAAGCCGGCTTCGGCGCCATGGGGGCAACTGCCCAGGCCGACATTCTTTTCGAACTGGGCATGATGTATGCGACCGGCCGCGATTGCGAGACCGATGTCGTCGCCGCCCACAAATGGTTCAACATCGCTGCGATCAAGGGCTCGGTCCGGGCCGCGGAACTGCGCTCGGAATTGTCGGCCGCCATGTCGAAAGTCGAGATCGCCAGGGCGCTGCGCGAAGCCCGCGAATGGATGACGATGCACTAAGTCTCACCTGAACTCATCATGTACTGAGATCACCGACAGGGACGCTTCAAGGCCGCGCGAAGACGGCCGGACCGGCAAGAACAAGGCCGCGCAAGACGGCCGGACCAACAAATGACAAGAACGTGGCAGGCCGGATAACGCCCAGCTGCGCGACGACAGGGAAGGCGAGCGGTTCGGTGCGCGCGTGGGAGCGTTCGGGATTGTTCGATCGACAAAGCCGCGACCGGCCGGAACAAGGCAGGCGCGGCTTTTCGCGTTTTCGGACCATGATCCAAAAAGTGGAAGCCGGTTTTTGGAAGAAGATCATGGTCAAACAGAAAGGCGGCAGGCCCAATCGAGTGCCGCCGATGCGCCAAGACAGGCTTGGCGAAGGGTGAAATTCTCCCACCTATTCTGGAAGAGGCGCGGCCGGAGCCGCCCCCCCCCAGTGGGGGAGTTTTTTAGCCAAGAAAAAATTTGGGTTTTTTGGTGGCGGCCAAATAGGGCGGGGGGTTTGTGGCGCCGGTTGCGTGGGCCCAAACAAAACCATTTTGGTTGTG
>NZ_JBVVQQ010000007.1:80812-139237 GCF_055811135.1 Mesorhizobium sp. WSM4817
CGCCCCCCCAACTGGGGCGGACGCATTGCCCATCTCCCTGGTGGGTTTTTTTTAAAAAACCCAAAATTTTTCTGCCCGGGGGGGGGGGGGGCGCGCCCCCCCGCGAGTGGAGGAGTTGTATCGCCATGAAAAAGTTGGGTATTTTGGGTGCGGCCATAGTCGGCCTGGTGATGAGTGCGCCGGTTGCCTTCGCCGAAGACATCACCTTTTCGGTGGTCGGACCGATGACCGGACAGCTTGCCACCATCGGCGACCAGTTCAAGCAGGGCGCGCAAGCCGCCGCCGACGCGATCAACGCCGCCGGCGGCGTCGACGGCCGCCAGATCAAGCTCGACGTCCAGGATGACCAATGCGATCCGAAGCAGGCGGTTTCGGTCGCAAACCGCATCGTCGCCAACGGCGTCAAGTTCATCGATGGCCATGCCTGCTCGGGCTCGAGCATCCCGGCCTCGGCCGTCTATGCCGAAGCCGGTGCGATGATGATGAGTCCGGCTTCGTCGAACCCGGAGTTGACGGACGCGGCGGCGAAATCCGGCTGGCCGACGATCATGCGCCTTTATACGCGCGATGATGCGCAGGGCGCCTTCATCGGTCCATGGATCGCCAAGAAATACGCCGGCAAGAAGGTCGTCATCATGCATGACAAGAGCGCCTATGGGCAGGGCGTGGCCGATGCCGTCAAGGCGACGATGAACCAGAACGGCCTCAACGAGATCCTCTACGAGGGCATCAACGCCGGCGAAAAGGACTACTCGGCGCTTGTCACCAAGCTCAAGGAACTGAAGGCTGATGTGGTCTATTTCGGCGGCTACCACCCAGAGGCCGGCCTCATCCTGCGCCAGTCGGCGGAACAGGACTTCAAGTTCCAGCTGATCATGCCGGACTCGATTGCCACGCCGGAATTCTGGCAGGTTGCCGGCCCGGCCGGCGAAGGCACCATGTTCGTCTTCCCGTCGGATCCGCAGGCGAAGCCCGAAGCCAAGCAGGCCATCGAAAAGATCAAGGCGGGCGGCTTCGTGCCCGAGGGCTTTACGCTGTTCTCCTATGCCGTGATCCAGGCCTTTGCCGAGGGCATCAAGCGCGCCGGCAGCGACGACCCGGCCAAGGTTGCCGAAGCGCTGAAGAATGGCCAGCCGATCAGCACCGTCGTCGGCCCTGTCACTTTCGATGAAAAGGGCGACCTCAAGAACGTCAGCTACGACATCAACCAGTGGCACGACGGCAAATACGCGCCGATCCAGCCTTGATCGCCGGCTTCGCCTGGCGACAATCGGAGATGGCCGGGGCAGATCCGGCCATTTTCACTTGGTCATGCGTTTGTGGCGCGCGTCTTCCGTCGTCGCCTCTCCTTGGATGAACAGCGTCAGCCGTGGGCTTCCTCGGCAAAACGCACCAGCACCGTCCCGTCGGTTACCTGCGCGCCCTCTGTTGCGATCTCGGCGATCGTCCCGTCATGCGTGGCGGAAATCGTGTGCTCCATCTTCATCGCTTCCAGGATCAACAGCGGCTGGCCCTTGATGACGGTTTCGCCTTTTGCCGCGCGCACCAGCTTGACCAGTCCCGGCATCGGCGCGCGCAGGCTGTCGGCACCGGCGGCGATTTCGTCGGCCCTTGCCAACGGGTCCGGCACCGCGAAGCTGTAGCCGACGGCGCCTGAAAAGACAGTGACATGGCCTGGCCAGCGGGCGAGGCGAGGGGCAGCGCGAAGATCAAGCGCGCTGTCATAAGGCGCGTCCAGTGCCACCTGGAAGCGCCCGTCCGGCCGCATCGATACAAGCGCCAGGATATCGTCCTCGCCGTAGCGAAGCCGCGTGCGCCGCGCCATCGCGTGGAAATGCGCATAGCCGGCAAGCGACGACCACGGGTCGCGGGTCGGCGCCTGAGCCCCGGCGCCGGACGCCGCAAGTGCGGCCGCGGCGACGATCTCGCTGCTCGGCGGCGGCACTGCGGTCAGCGCTTGCTGGTGCCTGCCGATCAGCCCGGTGTCGACGTCACCTGCCGAAAAATCCGCGTCAGCGGCGAGAGCCGCGAGAAAGGCGGTGTTGACGGTCGAGCCGGCAATCTCGGTTTGCGAAAGGGAAATGCCCAGTGCCTCGAGCGCCGCCTGCCTGTTCTTGCCGTGGACGACGAGCTTGGCGATCATCGGGTCGTAGAACGGCGAGATGGCATCGCCGGTCCGCACGCCGGTCTCGATCCGCATGCTGGCGCCCTCCGGCACTGTATCCGGAACTTTCAGGTGATGCAGCGTGCCCGTCGCCGGCAAAAAGCCCTTTGCCGCGTCCTCGGCATAGATGCGCGCCTCGAAGGCGTGTCCGGAGAGCGCAATCTCGCTCTGCGCCTTCGGCAGCTTTTCGCCCGACGCCACCCGCAACTGCCACTCGACCAGGTCGGTGCCGGTGACCATTTCGGTGACGGGGTGCTCGACCTGCAGGCGGGTGTTCATTTCCATGAACCAGAAGCGGTCGGCCTTCAGCCCTTGCGAGGCGTCGACGATGAACTCGATCGTGCCGGCGCCGGAATAGTCGATTGCCTTGGCGGCCTTCACCGCCGCCTCCGTCATCGCCTTGCGCAATGCCGGCGTCATCCCGGGGGCGGGGGCCTCCTCGATCACCTTCTGGTGGCGCCGCTGCGCCGAGCAGTCGCGCTCGTAGAGATGCACGACATTGCCGAAGCTATCGCCGAAAACCTGAACCTCGATGTGGCGCGGCTTGTCGACATATTTCTCGACCAGCACGCGGTCGTCGCCGAAAGCGGCCTTGGCCTCGCGCCGCGCACCCGACAGCGCCTCGGAAAAGTCGTCGGGATGTTCGACGCGCCGCATGCCCTTGCCGCCGCCGCCGGCGCGCGCCTTGATCAGCACGGGATAGCCGATCTCGCGTGCCTTGGAGGCGAGCAGCACGATCTCCTGCGCCTCGCCGTGATAGCCCGGCACAACCGGCACGCCGGCCTTCTCCATCAGCCGCTTGGCCGCGTCCTTCAGCCCCATGGCGCGGATCGAGGCGGCCGACGGGCCGATGAAGACGAGCCCGGCGGCTGTCACCTGATCGACGAAATCAGGGTTTTCCGACAGAAAACCGTAGCCGGGATGGATGGCTTCGGCGCCGGTGGCCAAAGCCGCCGCGACGATCTTGTCGCCGCGCAGATAACTTTCGCCGACCGGCGAGGGTCCGATATGCACCGCCTCGTCGGCCATCCCGACATGCAAGGCACCGGCGTCGGCGTCGGAATAGACAGCGACCGTGCGCACGCCCATCCTGCGCGCGGTGCGGATCACCCGGCAAGCGATCTCGCCGCGGTTGGCGATCAGGATTTTGGCGAACATGGGACCTCCAAAGCCAGAGCTTGCCGCCAACGGCGCGAATGCTCCTTCACGCGAGCTGTGGCAACACCCTGCTTTGCAGTCCGGCCATTGTCAAAGGATCGGTAAGCCAGCCTGCCTACTTGGAGGCGGCGATCTCGCAAGCTCCTCCGGTCGTGACCTATTTGGACGCGGCGATCCCGCAGCCGCCGGCCGCGGTCTTGACCTTCCATCTCGTCAAGCCGGCCTGGCAATTGCCCAACGCACTCTCTTCCGCGGCCTGTTGCGAGGGTGCATTGAGTTTGGAGCCGCAGATGATGTAGAGGTCGGTCACGCGCGATTGGAACGTCGTCGCATAGGCCGAATGGCCGCTCGCCGCGACATAGGCCTTGTAGGCCTTCGGGCAGTCTCCGGTCGAACCTGCCGGAAAATGGACGGCGAAACGTTTGTCGCCCTTGCTTCCCGCCAGCGGTTCCGCCGCTCCGATGCCGGGTGCCGCTAATATAAGCAATCCCGCAAGTACAGATACAGTTGTTTTCTGAAAAAGCTGCTGTCTCATCTTCGCCCAATCCCCATTGGTATTTGCAATGAGCAATAGCCGCGATTCTTTCGTCTGGCCAGGTCGGGGAATGAAAATAAGTCTGAGAACTATGGATGGATTTTCTTACCTGAGCCGGTTACGCTCCCGCCATGCGCAGCAACGCCTGTTGGTACAGGTCCGCCGTCTGTTGGTCGAAGCAGCAGAAGATGACGGTTTCCGGAACCGCGTTGTGGCTGATGAAGGCGCTCACGGTACCAACGGCGATCTGCGTCGCCTGGTCCTTTGGATACCGGTATACACCGGTCGAGATCGCCGGAAATGCCACCGTCCTGCAATCCTTGCCGGCGGCGAGTTCGAGCGACCGGCGGTAGCAGGAGGCCAACAACTCGGCTTCGCCCTTGCCGCCACCTTGCCAGACCGGTCCGACCGTGTGGATGACATAGCGTGCCGGCAGCCTGTAGCCCTTGGTGAGTTTTGCGTCGCCGACCTTGCAGCCATTGAGGGATTGGCATTCGGCCAGAAGCTCGGGGCCGGCCGCCCGGTGGACGGCGCCGTCGACGCCACCGCCACCCAGAAGTGAGGTGTTGGCGGCGTTGACGATGGCATCGACCGCCAGCCTGGTGATGTCGCCGACATGAACGCGAATCCTGGGCTCGCTCATCGTCACATCCTGAACACGCCGAAGCTCGTCTCCTCGATCCCGGCGTTCAGCGCGGCTGACAGGCTGAGCGCCAGCACCTCGCGCGTCTTGGCCGGATCGATGATGCCGTCGTCCCAGAGCCGGGCGGAGGAATACAGCGGATGGCCTTCATGCTCGTATTTCATCAGGATCGGCTTCTTGTATTTTGCCTCCTCCTCCGCGCTCCATTCCCCGCCCTTGCGTTCGATCCCCTCGCGCTTGACCACGGCCAGCACGGTGGCCGCCTGCTCGCCGCCCATCACCGAAATGCGGGCATTCGGCCACATCCACAGGAAGCGTGGCGAATAGGCGCGTCCGCACATGCCGTAATTGCCGGCGCCGAACGAGCCGCCGATGATCATGGTGACCTTCGGCACGCGGGCCGTGGCGACCGCCATCACCAGCTTGGCGCCGTCCTTGGCGATGCCGCCGGCCTCGTATTTTCGCCCGACCATGAAGCCGGTGATGTTCTGCAGGAAGATCAGCGGGATCTTGCGCTGGCAGCACAGCTCGATGAAATGCGCACCCTTCAGCGCGCTTTCGGAAAACAGCACGCCGTTGTTGGCGATGATGCCGACCGGCATGCCGTTGAGATGGGCAAAGCCGGTGACCAGCGTGGTGCCATAGTTCTGCTTGAACTCGTCGAATTCGGAGCCGTCGACGATGCGGGCGATCACTTCACGCACGTCATAGGGCTGGCGCAGATCGGTCGGCACGATGCCGTAGAGTTCTTCGGCCGCATGAAGCGGCGCAATCGGATCGCGTAGCGCCAGCCCGATCTGCTTCTTTCGATTGAGGTTCTTGACGATGCGGCGCGCGATCGCCAGCGCATGCTCGTCGTCCAGCGCAAAATGATCGGCAACACCGGAAAGCCGTGTGTGGACCTCGGCGCCGCCCAACTCCTCCGCGCTGACGTCCTCGCCGGTGGCGGCCTTCACCAGCGGCGGACCGCCGAGGAAGATGGTCGCCTGGTTGCGTACCATGATCGTCTCGTCCGACATCGCCGGCACATAGGCGCCGCCCGCGGTGCACGAACCCATGACGCAGGCGATCTGCGGAATGCCAGCAGCCGACATGTTGGCCTGGTTGTAGAAGATGCGGCCGAAATGGTCGCGGTCGGGAAACACCTCGTCTTGGTTGGGCAGGTTGGCGCCGCCGCTGTCGACCAGATAGACGCAAGGCAATCTGTTCTGCAGCGCGATCTCCTGGGCGCGCAGATGCTTCTTCACCGTCAGCGGATAATAGGTGCCGCCCTTTACCGTGGCGTCGTTGACGACGACCATCACTTCGCTGCCTTCGACGCGGCCGATGCCGGCAATGATGCCGGCCGATGCGATATCCTCGCCATACATCGACCACGCCGCGAACTGGCCGATCTCGAGGAATGGCGAGCCGGTGTCGAGCAATTGCGCGAGGCGCTCGCGCGGCAAAAGCTTACCGCGGCTCTGGTGGCGCTCACGCGCTTCCTCCGAGCCGCCACGCTCGACGGTTGCCGCCTTTTGCGCAATGTCGGCGACCAGCGCCCGCATGCGCTCGGCATTGGCGCGGAAGGTGTCGGAGGCTGGCGAGATCTGCGAGGTGAGGGGGGCCATTGGCGTTACCGGATCAGTTCGATCTTGCAGCCGATATCCAGGTCGCCCCAGTCGCGGTCGGCGGTGACGGCAATGGCGTTCTCGCGAATTGCCAGGGCCAGGCAGGCCCGGTCGCCCAGCGACAAGCCGCGATGCCGCGTCAGCTCGCGAAGCTGACCGGCGGCGATGCCCATCATCTCGTCGAAAGCAGCGACCGGCATGCCGAGACTGGCGAGGTCTTCCGCGGCCTCTTTCATGCTGCGTCCCCTGTCGATCAGCTTGGCTATGATTTCGGCCGCATTGACGGAGCTGCATTGCGCATCCGGCGCGAAACCCAGGGCAATATCGGTGCCTTTCTCGTCAAGCAGGATCGCAAGCGCCGCCGAACTGTCCATGACGTAAGGTTTCACTTCGCTCCCTTCCTCGCCGTACCTTCGGCATGAAGCCGATCCAAACGTCTATCGCTTCGACGCTGTTCTTCCCGCCGCTCCTTCAGAAATTCGTCGACGACACTTTCGCCGGGCTTTTTCAACGCTGACAATTCGGCCTGGACGCGCCGCAGGTTCCGAAGCCACGACCTTACCCGCAACTCGCCGTTCTCGACATGAAGGATCAAGTCCTCACCAGGCTTTACCCCGATTTCCTCGCGCATCGCAGCCGGGATAACGAAGCGTCCGCCCTCGCCAAGCCTGACGCGCTCGCGCTTCGCTGGCAACCGGAGCGGAGTTTTTTGAGCTCCTGCCTCGAATTGTGTCGGCGGATTCCCGTCAAACCCAGCCTTTTCGGTTCCGTTCGCCATAGCCCGCCTCGTTCCAAAAATATGACATATCACGAGAAATATGGGGCAAATCGTCCAGCATGGCAAATTCAGGAGATAGCGCCATCAGACTCCTTCCGCCATGATTTCCCGCCCGATCAGCCAGCGGCGGATCTCGCTGGTGCCGGCGCCGATCTCGTAGAGCTTGGCGTCGCGCAAAAGCCGGCCGGTCGGATAGTCGTTGATGTAGCCATTGCCGCCCAGCAGCTGGATGGCGTCGAGCGCCATCTGCGTCGCCTTCTCGGCAGCGAACAGCACGCAGGCGGCGGCGTCCTTGCGACTCGTCTGGCCGCGGTCGCAGGCGGCGGCGACGGCATAGACATAGGCGCGCGCGGCGTTCATCGTCGTATACATGTCGGCGAGCTTGCCCTGCACCAGCTGGAACTCGCCGATCGGCTGACCGAACTGCTTGCGTTCGTGCACATAGGGGACCGCCACATCGAGGCACGCCGCCATCAGCCCGAGCGGGCCGCCGGCGAGCACCGTGCGCTCGTAGTCGAGGCCCGACATCAGCACCTCGACGCCGCGCCCTTCCTCATGCAGCACGTTGTCGAACGGCACTTCGACATCCGAAAAAACCAGTTCGCCGGTGTTGGAGCCGCGCATGCCGAGCTTGTCGAGCTTTTGCGCGACGGAAAATCCGGCGAAATCCTTTTCGACGATGAAGGCGGTGATGCCGTGCGACTGGAGTTCTGGATCGGTCTTGGCGTAGACGACCAGCGTCTCGGCGTCCGGGCCGTTGGTGATCCACATCTTGGTGCCGTTGAGCACGTAGCAATCATTGCGCTTTTCGGCGCGCAGTTTGAGCGACACGACGTCGGAGCCGGCGCCGGATTCCGACATTGCCAGCGCGCCGACCTTTGCGCCGCTGCACAGCGCAGGCATATATTTTTGCTTCTGCGCCGGTGTTGCCCAGCGATTGATCTGGTTGACACAGAGGTTGGAATGGGCACCGTAGGAGAGGCCGACCGAGGCCGAGGCGCGCGAAATCTCCTCCATCGCCACGACATGGGCGAGATAGCCCATGCCGGTGCCGCCGAATTCCGGATCGGCGGTGATGCCGAGCAGGCCGAGCCCACCGAGCTCGGCCCACAGATGCGCCGGAAATTCATTCGAGCGGTCGATCTCGGCGGCGATCGGGGCGATCTTGTCCTGGGCGAAGCGCCGCACCAGGTCGCGCAGCGCTTCGATGTCTTCGTCAAGCCCGAAGTTGAGTGTGTGCGTGTACATGCCGTTTCTCCCGGCGCACGGCCCCGAAATCGAATTCGATTTCGGGAAGGGCGCAAAATCAAAGTGCTACAGCGTCCTTTGCTCGCCGGCTGCGGCTCTGCAGGTCGTTGTCGCGCCAGAGGCCTTTGCCTCCAACCAGGCGCATCGTCATTGAAAGATATGTGGCGGTTACCTCCGAGATCGATAGCCGCTCGCCCGGCCGGAACCAGACGATGACGCCGGTCATCATCTGGATCAGCGCCATGGCGGTCAGCCCTGTGTCTTCGACGTCGAAGACGCCGGCTTCCGCGCCGTCGCGCAAGATGACGCGCAGCTCCTTCTCATAGGCGGTGCGCATACGCAGGATCTGCGTCAGGCGGTCATGCGACAGGCTGCGCAATTCCATGTTCGAGACATGGGTGGAATGGCGGCGTTCGATGTGGAAGGCGATGTGGTTTTCGACATAGGCGGCGAGCCGTGTCGCCGGATCGGCCGCGACCGGGCGCGCCGCGTCCCATGCCCCGATCAGCCCTTCCATGTGCTCGCGCATCAGCGTGAACAAGAGGTCTTGCTTGGTCGGAAAATAACGGTAGAGCGCCGCCGCCTGGACGCCGACCTCGGCGGCCAGCTGGCGCATCGACATCGCCTCGTAGCCCAGACGCGCGATCAGGCTGACCGCCGCGTCGCGAACCGCTGCTTCGGTCTTTTCGCCGTCGGAACCGGTCGTGCGCGCCATGCAAGCCTCGTTGAGAGGGTAAGAATAAAACGAACGTTCAATTAATTCAAGAGCGCGACTCCTTCTTCTCCCCTTGTGGGACAAGGTGGCCTCGCGAAGCGAGGTCGGATGAGGGTGTTCCAGCTTGGCACCGTCGGCATTCCGTCCAACACCCCTCATCCGTCTCGGCGCTGCGCGCCGATCCACCTTCTCCCACAAGGGGAGAAGGAAGAGCGCCTTTCAGCTTCCCCGTGCTGCCGCCAGCGCACCCGGCAATTCCTCGGCAAAAATGTCGAGCTCGTGGTCGAGGCCGACGCTGACCCTGATACAACGGTCGAGCACCGGCACCATCGGCTTGCGGATGAACACATCGCGCGACAAAAGCGCCTGCAGCACCTTCAGCGCGAAGGCGCCGTCGCCGCCGCAGTCCATGGTGACGAAATTGGTAGCCGAGGGCAGCGGCTTCAGCGCATTGGCCTCGGCGATCTCGGCGATGCGCCGGCGGCCGGAAGCGACCCGCGCCACCACGCTTTGCAGATAGTCCTGATCGGCCAGCGCCTCGACGCCGGCGATCTGCGCCATGCGGCTGACGCCGTAGTGGTTGCGGATCTTCTCGAAATCGCGGATCACCTGAGCGTCGGCTACCGCATAGCCGCAGCGTATGCCGGCCAGCCCGTAGGCCTTCGAGAAGGTGCGCAAGCGGATGACGTTCGGCCGCGACACGTCGATCGGCGGCAGCGCCGAGGCAGGGCCCAATTCGCCATAGGCCTCGTCGAGCACCAGCATGGTGGTCTCCGGCAGGGCTTCGATGAAGCGGATGAGTTCCGCCGCCTCCCACCAACTGCCCATCGGATTGTCCGGGTTGGACAGGTAGACCAGCGGCGCTTTGTCCCTGGTGACCGCAGCCAACAGGCCGTCCAGGCTTTCCCGGTCGTTCTCATAGGGGACCGCGACCAGCCGGCCGCCGACGCCGGCAATATGGAAATTGAAGGTCGGATAGGCGCCGAGCGAGGTGACCACCGCGTCGCCCGGTGCCACATACATGCGCGCCACCAGGCTGAGCAACCCGTCTATGCCTTCGCCGACCGCCACGTTTTCGGCGCCAACGCCAAGATGCGCGGCGATCGTCAGCTTCAAATCGTGATTGTCGGGGTCGCAATACATCCACATGTCGCCGGCAGTCTCGGCCATCCGGGCTACGACGCGCGGCGAGGGGCCAAAACTGCTCTCATTGGCGCCGATGCGGGCGCGAAAGGCGCGACCGCGATCCCGCTCCTGCGCCTCCGGGCCGACAAACGGCACCGTCGAGGGAAGCGCGCTGACGATCGGCGTGAGGGGAGGGCGCTGGCGCATGGCAAAGGCTCGTTTGAAAAGGGCCTTCTTGCTAGCGCGCCACAGTTGGCCGCGCAAGCTCCAGCCTTGGCTGCAACCAGCATGCTGGATTCCCCCCTCACTTTTTGATAGCGAGATATCTCTTTTTGCTAGCGAGATATCATGAACAATCGACTCCCGCCTGCCTGGTCAAAGCACATCAAGCCCGGACCCGCGCCGAAAGTGAAGGGGCCGATAGTGAAGCCTTTGGTGAGCCCGCAGAAAGCAAGCGCCCAATCGCGTGCGCAGGCCGACGACGCATTGCTGAAACAGGCATATGCCTTTCAGCAGGCCAAGCGGTTCGACGAGGCTCAGGACCTATGCCTTCGTGTCCTGGAGCGCACGCCAAATCATCCGCTCGCCTTGTACATTCTGGGGACCATCTACCTGGGTTACGATGATGAGAGGGCCTTGCGATATTTCGCACGGGCGGTCGGCGAGGAACCCAAAAACCCGTACTATCATCTCAGCCTGGGCGAGGCCTATGTGAAGGTCAGCGAGTATTCGCCAGCAATCAAGCATATGCAGTATGCCTTGGAACTGCAGCCCGGCCTTATCGAAGCACTTTGTGCATTGGGGCGCACTTACACGGCGTTCGACAAGCCCGACATGGCTTTGCCGCTTTACGAAAAGGCGCTGAAAATCAACCGCGATCATCCCAAGGTGCGAGCCGGGCTGGCCAGCGCGCTCAGCGGCCTGGGGCGTATGGATGAAGCCGCAGCCTATCTGAAAGAAGCAATCCAACGTCGTATTGCCGTGCCGGCTGCCTACAATGATCTTGTACAGACCCGAAACTTCACCGAGGAGCCCGAGGAGCTCCAATCCATCCTTCGTGAGCTCGGCAATCCGAAACTTGGTTCGGAAGGCGCGCAGCAACTCCATCACGCCGCCGGCAAGGTGCTGAACGACCTCAAGCGCTATGACGAGGCATTCGACCATTTCAACAAGGCGAAACAGGCCTCCGGCCAAAGGTTCGATATCGACCTGTATCGTCGGTGGGTCGATTCGATGATTGAAACCTTCACGCCGGACTTTTTGGCTGACCGCGCCGGATATGGAAATCCTTCCGAAGCGCCTGTGTTCGTGGTTGGCATGCCACGCTCGGGGACGACGCTCACGGAGCAGATCTGCGCCAGCCATCCGGACGTCCATGGCGCAGGGGAGCTTAGCAAACTGAGTCGGGTCGCGAATGCGATCGGCCTCAAGACATTATCGGCTGGTGATTTGAGCCAGCCGATCACCTCGATCACTGAAGACCTGTCCAGAACGTTGGCCGAAGAGCATCTGTCCTATTTGCGGGAGCGGGCGCCTGCCGCACTTCGCGTCGTGGACAAGACGCCGCACAATTTTGAACTGATCGGCCTTATCGGCCTTCTCTTCCCCAACGCACGCATCATTCATTGCCGACGTGATGCCATCGACAATTGCGTCTCCTGCTTCGTCCTCAACTTCAGCGAGGCACACAGCTACAACACCGACCTGAATACACTAGGCCTGTACTATCGCGAGTATGACCGCCTGATGCGGCACTGGAACGAGGTCTTTCCAGGCCTTATCTTCGAAAATCGCTATGAAACGCTGGTTGAGGACCAGGAAGCCCAGTCGCGCCGCCTGATAGATTATCTCGGGCTGCCTTGGGATGACGCCTGCCTGCGCTTTTTCGACAGGGATGGTTCGGTCAACACGCCCAGCCGCTGGCAGGTTCGCCAACCGATATACAAATCGTCGGTCAAGCGCTGGAAGAATTATGAAAACGAAATTCAGCCACTGATACAGTCGCTGGGCGATCTTGCTGAGATTTGACCGGGGCTCTCTCCTTCTCCCCTTGTGGGAGAAAGTGGCCGAGCGAAGCTCGGTCGGATGAGGGGTGTTCCAGCTTGGCACCAACCGCACTCCGTCCAACACCCCTCAACGGTCTTGGCGCTGCGCGCCAATCCACCTTCTCCCACAGAGGGAGAAGGAAGAGCCCTGTCCGGCAGGACAGAGGGGGGCGCGAAGGATCGCCGCTGCTTTCATTCTGTGCAGCTGCATTATTCGGCTGAAAACATTCCGCCCTTGACAGCCACGCCGATACGAAAAAACCCGGCGGTTGCCCGCCGGGTTCGAGTTCAGTCAGACGCTGCTGATTAGAACGAGCGCTGGAAGCGGAGCATGCCGCCGAGGCTGTCTTCGTCGTCCGCAGCGGTCCAGTTGGAGAAGTCGGGCTCGTCGAAGTCGCCGGCGTGCAGGTAATCGACTTCGGCCGTGATCGTCAGGCCCGGAACGATGTCATAGGCGATGTTGGCAGCGATGCCGAGGTTTTCGCCTTCGTCATACGAGATCTGGGTGTTGAACGAGGTCTTCTCGTTGATGGTGTAGGTGCCACCGCCCCAGACCGCCCAGTTGCCGCTCCACAGCTTGTACATGCCGCGGCCGCCGGCGACGGGTGTTGCGAAGCCGGGATCCTCGTAGTTGTCGTCAGTGCCGTAGCCGGCCATGATGAACAGCGACAGGTTCTCCATCGGGGTGATGTCGAGGCGAACCTTGCCGGCCACTTCTTCGTAGTTGGCGTCGTAGGCAATGACGCCGGTGATGGCGCCCCAGCCCTGCGTCCACTTCAGGCCGCCGACGACATGCGGAACATAGCTGTCGATCGTGAAGTCGCCATAACCTTGTTCGAGCGAGACCACGGCCGAGAAGCCGTTGCCGGCGTCGAAATAGTACTGGACGACGTTGGTGTCGAAGCCGCCGTAGGGAACCAGCGTATCCTGGATGACGTTGCCGGCGTAGCCGATGAACGTATCGAAGGCCGATTCGTCTTTACCGACGCGCAGGCCACCGAGCTGGATCCAGGCGAAGTTCAGCGAAATGCCTTTGTTTTCGGCAGGGTTAGCGACATCAATGATAGTCTCACCTGGCGGCGCGGGCAGCGGACCGTCGCCGTCCGGATCGACACCGGGGACGTATGTGCTGCTGACGTGCCGGTTCCGGTTGCCGAAGTTGAAGCGGGTCTCGGTGTAGGTCTTCAAGGTGCCGAGCTCGGTTTCCTGGCCGGTCCAGGTCTTCAGGTTAAAGCGGGCCTGCTTGTAGTACGTGTCCTGAATGTCGCCGTCCTCGACGTCGAAGTTCTCAGCACCGTCGAACGAGCCGACGTCGCCGACGCCGATGTCGTAGCGGACATAGCCGCCGATGCGCAGGCAGGTCTCGGTGCCGGGGATGTAGAAGTAGCCAGCGCCGTAGACGTCGCAGATGCGGACGTATTCAGCGGGTTCCGGCTCGGCAACGACGACGGCGTCGGCGGCGCGCGCACCGGAAACTGCGACCAGTGCCGCAGCGGAGCCAAGAAGAAGGCTCTTGATGTTCATTTTCTGACCTCCAGTCAAAAGTTAAAAAACGGGTCTGGGTATTCTTTGCTGAAGGACAGCGTTCCCTGCCCCATCCCCACTACCGAAAAAGATGCGCACCGCGCCGCTCCTTCAAATTCGACATTACCCATGAGGCGGCGGCGTTCAACCACCATCGCATCGGCGAACGGTCTGTGCGGGTGCTATCCCCCTGCGTTGTTGCACAAATGACACGATTTGGCCTCACTCGGAAAGCTCCCGTTAACCATTGGGCTGCCGGAGACAGGTTGGAGACCCATTGGGCCAGCCCTTGCAATCCGGCCGATTCCGGCAATTGCCTGCCGCAATTGCGGCGATGTCTGTGAGTCGCCGGCCAAGGCATTGCCGCAGAATCGCCGCATGGCGAAAAGCGGCGAGCGCGAAGCGCGAAGCGCATGGCGGAGAGGATGGGATTCGAACCCACGAGAAGCTTTTGACCTCTACTCCCTTAGCAGGGGAGCGCCTTCGACCACTCGGCCACCTCTCCGTTGCGCTGGTGGATAAAGAAAAGCGCCGGCACAATCAACAAGCCTGACCCATTATCGTTGAAAAAACCGGCTCCCGGCGAAGCGTTGCTCTGTCCTGTCCAGAAAAGCGGCGATGGCGCCGGGCAGGCCGCCGGTATCGAGGAAAGGCGCATGGCCCTGGCCTTCGACCGTGATCGTCTCGACACAAGGATGACGCTTTCGCATCTGTTCGAAAGTCTCGGCGGACAGCAGCTTCGAATTGGCGCCGCGTATGGCGAGCAAGGGTATTGCCGCCAGCGCCTCGAACTGCGGCCACATGTCTGGCAGCTTCTGGGTCAGGTCGAGTCCCGCCAGCGTCTCGACCAGCTTCGGGTCGAAATCCGGCAATAATCCTTCAACCGTCTCTCGGTAGAGCGCCGCTACCATCCGCTCCCAATCCGCCTCGGTCAGGGCAGGAAAGTCACTGCCATGCGCGCCGCGCTGGGCGCCGACGGCCTCGGCATAGGTTTTCGGCTTCGGCGCGCGCTCGAGATAGGAGCGGATATGGGCGAGACCGCCGGCCTCGAGCACCGGGCCGATATCGTTCAGCACGATAGCCCGCAGGACTGCCGGCCGCATCGCGCCGAGCACATGGATGACCAGCCCGCCACGCGACGTGCCGATGAAACCTGCCTCGTCGATGCCCAGCGCCGCCAAGCCGGCGAGGATGTCACCGGCTTCGACGCCGATATTGTAGTGGCCGATATCGGGGTCGTAGGCGGATTGCCCGCGCCCGCGATAGTCGAAGGCGACGATTTTTCGCGGCGTTTGCGCCCGCCGCGACAGATGCAGCGCCAGTTCATGAAAATCGCGGCTATTGCGGGTCAGGCCAGGCAGGCAGACGACCGGCCAGTGGCCGGAATTCGCTTCGCCGTAGATGCGGGCGTGGAGTTCAAGCCCGTCCGGCGAGGCGTAGAAGAAGTCGGAAAAACCGCTCGACATTTTGGGACCTCGCTTCCTCGCCGTTGCCGGATCGTCGACTGCTACAGGCGAGGGCGGGGGTGGTCAAATCGAAGCGTCATTTTCGAGATGTCGGCGGGACAGCGCCCCCCTCTGTCCTGCCGGACATCTCCCCCTCAAGGGTCCCTCAAGGGGGGAGATTGGCTGTCCGTTTGCTTTTCGCCAATCGCCAACGCTGATAAGGAAGGCGCCGCCAGTGAAACTGCCAATCTCCCCCCTTGAGGGGGAGATGCCCGGCAGGGCAGAGGGGGGTGCTTCGCCAAGCCAGCCTTCGCCCGAACGGATCAACTCCGCCCGTTCACCAAATCCCCGACAATGTCGTACTTGCCGGAAATGCGCATCTTATAGACTTCGTAATTCTCCATCACGCGCTGGACGTAACTTCTTGTTTCGGTATAGGGAATCCGCTCGATCCAGTCGACGACGGCGTCGATGTCCTTGCCGCGCGGGTCGCCATATCTGGCCACCCACTGGGCTGCGCGGCCGGGGCCGGCATTGTAGCCGGCGAAGGTCAGCACATATGAGCCGTCGAAGCGGCCGAGCTGCTCGCCGAGGAAGGCGGCGCCCAAGGTCGCGTTGTAGCCGGCGTCGGTGGTCAGCCGCGCCTGCGAGAAGGTCATTCCGGCCTTGTCAGCCAATTGCCTGGCGGTCGCCGGCATCAGCTGCAGCAGCCCACGTGCGCCGGCGCTGGAGACGGCGCCGATGTTGAACTCGCTTTCCTGGCGGGCGATCGCATAGGCCAGCGCCTTGCCGGAGCCGGAAATATTGGCGGTCTCGGGAATGACGCCGAGCGGATGCGAAAGCGCCCCGACATCGATGCCGCGCGCGCCGGCGATCTTGCCGACTTTCAGTGCCAGGAAGTGATTGCCCTGCTTTTCCGCCATCGCGGCCAGCAGCGCCAGCTCTCCGGGACTGCTCAGCTGTCCGGCGAGGTCGCGGTAAAGCGTGTCGGCGTAGCGCTGATAGCCCGCCTGCTGCAGTCGCTTGATGGCGCTGACCGCCTCGCGGCTGGAAAAATTCCGGTGATCGGTGGCGCTCGGCTGCGGATGGGCGATGTTGAGGACCTGCCGGCCGACGCGCTCGCCGGCGAGCTGGCCGTAGAACGTCGTGCCGTAACCTGCGGCACGGCTAAAATAATCCCTGGCGCTGCCGGGGCCGCCGGCTTCGGCCGTACGGCCGAGCCAGTAGTAGGCGCGCGACAGCGATATCGGCCCCTGGGCGAGACCGGCGATCCGCTCAAAATGCTTGGCAGCGGTGGTGGGATCGTTGAGGCCGCGCAATGCGTACCAGCCGGCATGAAACTCCGCATCCGCCACGTTGGCAGCAGTTTCGCCGGCGTGTGCGGCGACTATCCTGTAGGCGGTCTTCATGTCGCCCTGGTCGACCAGTTCGCGCGACAGCACCCGGCGCTCGGCCCACCAGGCATCCGGGTCGATCAGAGCGCTGCGGTCGCTCGGCGCCTTCATCACCATTGCGGCGGCGTCGGAAAACTTCTGCTGCTTGCGCAGATATTGGGCTTGGGCGAAGAGATAGCCGGCCGAACGCTGCGCGCCGGGCACCGCCTTCAGCAGTCTGGCCGCGCTCTTGTCGCCCGCATTCTTGTCGCCCGCATTTTTGTCGCCCTTGTCCGCCGCGGCCCAGGCGTCGGCCAGCTGCCGGGCGCCGGCAAGGCCGGCGACGCGCAGCGCCGAATTGACCCGGTCGGCATAAAACATGCGCTCCATGCGGAAACGGTGGTCGGCTGCGGGGATCAGCGTGCCGAATTCCTGGATGATCGCCGCCTCGTCCCTGGCTTGCAGTTTCTCGGTGCGCCAGAAAGGCGACAGCACCGAGCGCGCCGCCTGGACGTTGCCCTGCGACACATAGGAGCGGGCGAGGATCACCACGCCCTCGGCTGTTTGCGGCTGGCTGCCGCCGAATGCCTGCACCACGATCTCAGGCGCGGGGTTCTCGCGGTAGAGCGCGCGCTCGCTGTTCTTGCGCAAGGCGATCATGCCCGGCCAGTTCGGCAGCATTTTCGCAGCATCGGCGATGTCACCGCTTGGCACCCTGTCGCCGCCATAGAACGCGATCGCCCAGGCAAGGATGTGCTGGTCAAGCGAATTGACCGGCAGGGTGTCGCGCACCTGGCGCGCACCGGCAATGTCGTTTGCCGCCAGCGCATCGAGGCCGCTTTTCAACCTGGCGACGCTGGCGAGAGGGGATTCTGGACCCTGCAGGCCGGTATCAAGCAGGTTTGGCTTCGGAATGGTCGACGTGACCTGTGCATCGACTTTGCCGGCGGCGGTCGGCGTCAGCAGGAGAATTGCGCCAAGCAGCGCGAAAAAATGAGGCTGCCGGGTCGGCATCGTCTTCATCATTTCCTGTCTTGCACAATCACCAACAGGCACAGATCAACTGAAGCCTAGTTGGGTGTGGTGAAGAGCCTGTAAACGGGGCTATCGAAGTCGTTCAAAATTGCGCTTGCTGGCATTCTTGTCATGCTTGCCGCGCAACAATGTCGAGACTATGGTGCGCCGCTTCGCTTTCGGCTAGAAGGCGCGCACGACAAAACACCTGCAGCGCCGCGCGTCGTCTCGGACGCGCAAAGAACGCTGTGGCACTTAAAATTTGGCGCATGATCTTTCCGTGAATCGGCTCCGATTTTCGGGCTCGTGCGCCAGTCCCAAGGAGTTGGACGACATGCTGAGAGGCTCGCTTACCGCGCTCGTGACACCGTTCGAAAAGAGCGGCCGTTTCGACGAGAAAGCGTTTCGCGCCTTCATTGCCTGGCAGATCGCTGAAGGCACGACCGGCGTGGTTCCGGTCGGCACCACCGGCGAGTCGCCGACGCTGTCGCATGACGAGCACCGCCACGTCGTCAAAGTGTGCGTCGAGATGGCAAAGGGCCGCGTTCCGGTCGTCGCCGGCGCCGGCTCCAACAACACCGAGGAGGCGGTTGGCCTGGTGCAATATGCCGAGAAGGCCGGCGCCGACGCGGCACTCGTCGTCACGCCCTACTACAACCGGCCGACGCAGCGCGGCCTCTATGCGCATTTCGCTGCCGTCGCCAAGGCGACCAGCCTGCCGATCATCATCTACAACATTCCGCCGCGCTCGGTGATCGACATGATGCCCGAGACGATGGGCCAGCTGGTGCATGACTTCAAGAACATCGTCGGCGTCAAGGACGCCACCGGCAAGGTCGAGCGGGTTTCCGAGCAGCGTGCCACCTGTGGCAAGGATTTCATCCAGCTTTCCGGCGAGGACGCCTCGGCACTCGGTTTCAACGCCCATGGCGGCGTCGGCTGCATCTCGGTGACGGCGAATGTCGCGCCGCGGCTGTGCGCCGAATTCCAGGAGGCGACGCTTTCCGGCGACAGCGCCAAGGCGCTGGACTTGCAGGACCGCCTGCTGCCGCTGCACAAGGCGATTTTCCTGGAACCCGGCGTGTCCGGCGCGAAATATGCGCTGTCGAAGCTCGGCAAGGTCGAGAACGTGCTGCGTTCGCCGCTGGTCACCGTCGAGCAGTCGACCGCCGAAAAGATCGATGCGGCGATGAAGCACGCCGGCTTGATAAACTAAGGATAAGGCGCCACCTCGCCGCATCATGAACCAGGTCAGAAAAGCCGATCCCAACAACAAGACCGTTGCGGAAAACCGCAAGGCGCGGTTTTCCTACGAGGTGCTCGACACGATCGAGGCCGGCTTGGTGCTGACCGGCACCGAGGTGAAGTCGCTGCGCCAGGGCCAGGCCAACATCCAGGACAGCTACGCCTCGGTCGAGGGCGGCGAGATCTGGCTGATCAACTCCTATCTGCCGGAATATCTGCAGGCCAACCGCTTCAACCATGAGCCGCGCCGGCGCCGCAAACTCCTGCTCAACAAGCGCGAGATGGCCAAGCTGTCGCAGAGTGTCGATCGCGAAGGCATGACGCTGGTGCCGCTAAAAATCTATTTCAATGAAAAGGGCCGGGCGAAGCTTGTGCTCGCCGTCGGCCGTGGCAAGAAACTGCACGACAAGCGCGAGACCGAAAAGCAGCGCGACTGGTCGCGCGAAAAGGGCCGGCTGCTGAAGGAGCGTGGGTAGGCCGGGAGCCACTCTTTTGAAGAACCGGATGAGGAACCGAATTGTCCTTTGGGGTGCGGCCAGCCTGATCCTGGCGTGCCTTGTCACGGCCGCCGGCTATTTCTACTTCCAGCCGTTTTCTCCGGACCGCGGCAAATATCCGGTCAGGGGCATCGACGTTTCCCATCACCAGCGACAGATCGACTGGCGGCGTGTTGCCGCCGACGATGTCGCCTTCGCCATCATCAAGGCAACTGAAGGCGGCGACCACGTCGACGATGCCTTCGCGGCCAATCTGCGTGAGGCGCGTGCGGCTGGTCTGGCGGCCGGCGCCTATCATTTCTTCACCTTCTGCCGGCCTGGCGCCGATCAGGCGAAGAATTTCATCTCCGTCGTGCCGAGCGATCAAGCGCTGCTGCCGCCGGTGGTTGATATCGAATTCGTCGGCAATTGCCCGCGACGGCCATCGCCCGAAGAATTGAGCGTTGAACTCTCGGCTTTCCTCGGCCCTGTCGAGGCAGCTTTCGGCAAGACGGCGATCCTTTACGTGACCGACGACGCGGCACGGGCCTATACCAGCCAGATCGTCGGCCGCCCGCGCTGGGTTCGTTCGCTGGCGCTGCAGCCAGGTCATGACGACTGGATCTATTGGCAGTACCACGACAGCGGTCGCGTCGACGGCATCACCGGGGATGTCGATCTGAATGTGCTTCAGGGCGGGCCGGAGAAATTGGCCGAGCTGTTTGCGTCACCGCCCGAATCTATCTCTCCAGAAACGCCGCTATCTCCCTGACGACGTTGACGAACATTGCTTCCGTCAGCACGCCGGTGTTGGTGTTGTAGCGCGAGCAATGATAGCTGGAAAACAGCGTCACGCCATTGGTTTGCTGCTGCCCGCCATGCTTGAACGGATAAGCGGCGACACGCTGGCCGAGCGCCCGCACGGTCGACTGGTGCGCGATCGAGCCCAGCGCCAGCACCGCGCGCAGGTTCTTGAACCGCGCGATCGTCGGCACCAGGAACGTCCGGCAGGTGGCAATCTCGGCGCCGGCCGGCTTGTTGTCCGGCGGCACGCAGCGAACTGCATTGGTAATCGCCGTGCCGACAAGCTCCAGCCCGTCATCGGGCCGCGCCTTGAATTGGCCACGGGCAAAGCCGTGTGCGATCAGCGTGTTGTAGAGCAGGTCGCCGGCAAAATCGCCGGTGAAGGGGCGTCCGGTGCGGTTTGCGCCGCGCAGGCCCGGCGCCAGTCCGACGATCAGCAGCCGCACCGCATCCTCGCCCTCGGGTGGCAGAAAGGTCGGCACTGGTGCATTGAACCAGGACGGCTCGCGCTGCCGCCATTGCGCGATAAAATCATGCAGCCGCGGGCAGAGCGGGCAATCGCGGTCGGGCTCGGAGGACGCGACCAGGGGAGCGGTCAAGACCGCCGCCGTCAATACTCGTCCTCGTCGACTTCGGCCGGTTCGGGCCGGCGCACCGGCCGCTCGGACGGATCGCGGCCGACATCGCTCTTCAAGGTAATCAGGTCGATGAAATGATCGGCCTGGCGGCGCAGATCGTCGGAAATCATCGGCGGCTGCGAAGCCATGGTCGAGACGATCGAGACCTTGCGCCCGCGCCGCTGCAGCGCCTCGACCAGCGTGCGGAAATCGCCGTCGCCGGAAAAGATGACATAGTGGTCGACGACATCGGCGAGTTCCAGCGCATCGACGGTCAGCTCGATGTCCATATTGCCCTTGATCTTGCGGCGGCCGGTCGAGTCGGTGAACTCCTTGGCCGGCTTGGTCACCACCTTGAAGCCATTATAGTCGAGCCAATCGATCAGCGGCCGGATCGAGGAATATTCCTGGTCCTCGACCAGCGCGGTGTAGTAGTAGGCACGCAGCAGGTAGCCGCGCTTCTGGAAGTTCGACAAAAGCCTGCGGTAGTCGATGTCGAAGCCGAGCGCGCGCGACGTGGCGTAAAGATTGGCACCGTCGATGAAAAGGGCGATTTTCTCACGAGGGTCGAACATGGAAATATTCCTTTTCGAAAATATGCGGTCGTCTAAATGCGCGTGACTATCGGTCAGCTTGAAATAACCGGCTGACCTTCGTCATTCGAGATAACGCCGGTTTTACGGCAATCCAAGGGTATGATGCTGCATAGCAAGCAATTGTGATCGGTGCCGCATGTCGCAGGCGGCGCGCGCCCAGACTGGCCTTGGCCAGACCCCGGGCCCAGGCCCCCAGGCCCGGCATTGTCCGGCACTGCCAAAAAGCTTGTATTTTGGCGGCGTTCGGGTTATGGACCGCGCCTGTTTTCCATCAAATCCAGGCATGAAAGGGGCAGCTCATGGCCCGCGTAACCGTTGAAGATTGCATCGACAAGGTCAACAACCGCTTCGAGCTCGTGCTTCTGGCCGGCCACCGCGCCCGTCAGATCAGCCAGGGCGCGCAGATCACCGTTCCTCGTGACAACGACAAGAATCCGGTCATCGCGCTGCGCGAGATCGCCGAGGAGACATTGTCGCCCGACGACCTCAAGGAAGACCTGATCCACTCGCTGCAGAAGCATGTCGAGGTCGATGAGCCGGAAGCCGACGGCGAGGCGATCGCCGACCAGACCGGTACCGCCGCTGCGGCAACTGACGCCGACGACACCGAGGACAACATCACCTTCGACCGCATGACCGAGGAAGACCTCCTGGCCGGCATCGAAGGTCTGGTGCCGCCGGAAAAAAGCGACGATTATTGATCTTCCCACCGGCCGCCGACACTTTCGCGCCGGCGGTTTCGTGGTTATCTATGACATGCGCCGTACGCCAGTGCGGCGCATGATTCATTTCTGCACTGCGAGATCCCGCCCATGATGCGTCAGTATGAGCTTGTCGAGCGCGTCCAGCGCTACAAGCCTGACGTCAACGAGGCGCTGCTCAACAAGGCCTATGTCTACGCCATGCAGAAGCATGGTCACCAGAAGCGCGCCTCCGGCGATCCCTATTTCTCGCATCCGCTCGAAGTCGCCGCCATCCTCACCGAAATGCACATGGATGAGGCGACCATCGCGGTTGCCTTGCTGCACGACACCATCGAGGACACCACGGCGACCAGGGCCGAGATCGACGAGCTGTTCGGTCCGGAAATGGGCAAACTGGTCGAAGGCCTGACCAAGCTGAAGAAACTCGACCTCGTCTCCAAGAAGGCCGAGCAGGCGGAAAACCTGCGCAAGCTGTTGCTGGCGATATCAGAAGACGTTCGCGTGCTTCTGGTCAAGCTTGCCGACCGCTTGCATAACATGCGCACCCTCGACCATGTCCCCGAAGCCAAGCGCCTGCGCATCGCCGAGGAAACGATGGATATCTATGCGCCGCTGGCCGGGCGCATGGGCATGCAAGGCATGCGCGAGGAGCTCGAGGAGATCGCCTTCCGCTTCATCAATCCGGAAGCCTACCGCGCCGTCACCGCGCGGCTCGCGGAAATCTTCGAGCGCAACAAGGATGTGCTGTCCGAGATCGAGAAGGCGCTATCCACGCTGTTCGACAAATATGCGATCAAGGCCGAGGTCAAGAGCCGTCAGAAGAAGCCGTGGTCGGTGTTCCGCAAGATGGAGGCCAAGGCGCTGTCCTTCGAGCAGCTGTCCGACATTTTCGGCTTTCGCGTCGTCGTCGATACTGTCGAGGACTGCTACCGGGCGCTCGGCGCCATCCACACGACATGGTCGATGGTGCCCGGCCGCTTCAAGGACTACATCTCGACGCCGAAGCAGAACGACTACCGTTCGATCCACACCACCATCGTCGGACCGTCGCGCCAGCGCGTCGAGCTGCAGATCCGCACCTATCAGATGAACAAGATCGCCGAATATGGCGTTGCCGCGCATTCTATCTACAAGGACAGCGGCGGCAAGGTGAACGGCACTGCCCATGCGATCTCGAAGGAGACCAACGCCTATGCCTGGCTGCGGCGCACCATCGAGCAGCTTGCCGAAGGCGACAATCCCGAGGACTTCCTCGAAAACACCAAGCTCGAGTTGTTCCAGGACCAGGTTTTCTGCTTCACGCCCAAGGGCATGCTGATCGCGCTGCCGCGAGGCGCGACGCCGATCGATTTCGCCTACGCCGTGCACACCGATGTCGGTGACACCTGCGTCGGCGCCAAGGTCAACGGCCGCATCATGCCGCTGATGACCGAACTGAAGAATGGCGACGAGGTCGAGATCATCCGCTCCAAGGCGCAGGTGCCGCCGGCGGCATGGGAATCGGTCGTCGTCACCGGCAAGGCGCGCTCGGCGATCCGCCGCGCCACCAAGAACGCCATCCGCAAGCAGTATTCGGGTCTCGGCATCCGCATACTGGAACGTGCTTTCGAACGGTCAGGCAAAATTTTTACCAAGGAAAGCTTGAAATCGGTGCTTCATCGGCTGGCACGCAAGGACATCGAGGATGTGCTGGCCTCTGTCGGCCGCGGCGAACTTGCCTCTACCGATGTCATCAAGGCGGTGTTTCCCGACTACAAGGACGAGCGCATCACGCTGGCGGCGCCCAAGCAGCGCGAGGAGGGCTGGTCGAAGATCCGCAACGCCGCCGGCATGCTGTTCCAGATTCCGGGCCGCGCCGCACGCAAGGACAAGGACCAACCAAGGGACGGCGCCGTACCGATCCGCGGCGTGCGCGGCGACCTGCCGGTGCGCTTCGCGCCGGAAGGTGCCGTGCCCGGCGACCGCATCGTCGGCATCGTGCAGCCGGGGACCGGCATCACCATCTATCCGATCCAGTCGCCGGCGCTGCAGGCCTTCGACGACCAGCCAGAACGCTGGATCGACGTGCGCTGGGACATTGACGAGCGCACCAAGGAGCGGTTTCCGGCGCGCGTCTCGGTCACCGCCATCAACGCGCCGGGCTCGCTGGCCGACATTGCGCAGGTCGTTGCATCCAACGACGCCAACATCCATACATTGTCGATGGTGCGCACCGCGCCTGATTTCACCGAAATGCTGATCGATCTCGAAGTCTGGGACCTGAAGCACCTGAACCGGCTGCTGTCGCAGCTCAAGGACAATTCGAGCGTCAGCGACGCACGGCGGGTGAATGGGTGAATGGCGAGAGTAGTGAATAGTGAATAGTGAATAGTGAATAGTGAATAGTGAATAGTGAATAGTGAATAGTGAATAGTGAATAGTGAAAGAAGGGCGCTCTCACTGCCGACTACTGACTATTCACCATTCACCATTCACCATGGTCGGAGCGAACAATGAACACCGATGAAGTGCTGGGCGTTTTCCGTGAAGCCGGTGCCGTTCTCGAAGGGCATTTCATCCTGACATCGGGCTTGCGTAGCCCGGTCTTCCTGCAGAAGGCGCGGGTCTTCATGCATGCCGACAAGACCGAGCGCCTGTGCAAGGCGCTCGCCCAAAAAATCCGCGCTGCTGTGTCCGGCAGGATCGATTACGTCGTCGGCCCGGCGATCGGCGGGCTGATCCCGGCTTACGAAACCTCGCGCCATCTTGGCGCACCGGCGATCTGGGTCGAGCGGGAAGCGGGCGAGTTCAGGCTCCGCCGCTTCGAGATCGCCAGCGGGTCGCGCGTCGTCATCGTCGAGGACATCGTCACCACCGGCCTGTCGATCCGCGAGACCATCGACTGCCTGCGCGCGCTTGGCGCCGAGGTGGTTGCCGCTGCCTGCATCATCGACCGCTCGGCCGGCAAGACCGATGTCGGCGTGCCACTGATCGCGCTCGCCGAATATGAGGTTCCGGCCTACCCGGCCGACAGGCTGCCGCCCGAGCTTGCCGCCATACCGCCTGTCAAGCCGGGCAGCCGCAACATTTAAGGCATGTCGCCTAAAAGCATGCCTTGGGCTTGAACCGGGGCTTGAACCGAGGGTGCGTAGCGGTTTTGGGACACGACCTGCTAAAACAAACATTAACTGAGGCGCTACCGTGATTATCGGCATCGATCATTTCGTGCTGACCGTTCGCTCCGTCGAAGACACCTGCGCCTTCTATCAGCGCGTGCTCGGCTTCAAGCGCCTCGACGAGCCGGACCGGCCGACGGCGCTGCTGTTTGGAACGCAAAAGATCAATGTGCATGAGGCAGGCCACACTTTCGAGCCGAAGGCCAAGGCGCCAACGCCAGGCTCCGCGGATTTTTGCCTGGTCGCCGCGCGCCCGCTCTCGGAGATATGTGCCAGCCTGGCTGCCAATGGCGTGGCGATAGAAGTCGGGCCGGTCGAGCGGATCGGAGCCCTTGGCCCGATGATGTCCGTCTATTTCCGCGATCCGGACGGCAATCTCGTCGAGATCAGCTGGTACAACAGGTAACCGGAATTTCGGCGCGAACGAGCGCATCGGCAAGTCGGCTTGCGGGCAACCGTGTTCACGCCCGCCGCAGCCATCATCGAGGTGCGACGCGCTTTAGTTTTGCCAAAGCCACAGCTCAGGCCAGTTCCGCTTCCACAGGGCAGTCAAGGCAAGCGGTATAGTTGCAGAGCCGGCAAATACGGTATGCATGGTCCTCGGTGCTGACGAGCCCACGCAACAGCTTGGCGGCAAGATTACCCAATTCCTGCAACTCCTCCTGACTTAGAACAGCGAGCGCTGACACGAGCCCTTTCTGGCGAGCGGAAAGAATAGCACTGCAGGTCGTCTCGCCCAGAGGAGTGAGCCTTAGCGCTACCGCGCGATGGTCGTCAGGCGCCGAGAACCGAGCCGCCAATCCATCCGCGACCAGTCGATCGACCAGTCTGACGGTGCCCGAATGGGACAGTGACAATGCGCGGCGCAGCCTCTCGATCGACAGGCCCGGTACGTGGCCAATGAGGGTGATCGCGGAAGCCGCTGGGCCGGGCTCCGGTGCTTTGGCCTGAGCGTCCCGCTGCAAAATGTCCGCAAAGGCGAGCGCTAGAGCGCCAATCACATTTTCAATCCTGGAATCGGTCATTGCCAAAAAATATATGCTCGGAGCATATACATCAAGGTCGAATTATTATATGCTTGGAGCATACAAATCGAAAGGAGAAGGCCATGTTTACCTCTGCAACCGCCAACGCTCCGTTCGTGGCGCGCATCAATCAAGCTGGCTACCACCTTGCTGCCGTCGGTCGCGCGGTAACCCTTTTGGGGGTGGTGCTTCCTCTGCTGTTGATCGGCATTTTGAAATTTACTGCAATCGAGATCGAGGCGCTTAGGCCATTCGTCGAGAATACGCCTTGGCTGGCATGGCTCTATCCCGCATTCGGATTTGCGGGAGCCTCCTACTTCCTGGGCGTGGTCGAACTGGTCACAGCGCTTCTGCTGATAGCATCTGTCCGCAGCGTTTGGGCCGGCCTCGTGGGGGGTGCCATCGGCTCAGTCATCTTCGCGCTGACATCCTCGACAATGCTCACCCTGCCGATCTGGGAAACGGGCTCCGGAGGGTTTCCCTTCCTCAACGGGTTAGGTGCCTTTCTGATCAAGGATGTCGCCTTGCTCGGAGTGAGCCTGGTCATATTGGGGAGCAGCCTTCAGCAACTCGTATCCGACCTCGGCCGAAAAATTGATCGTGGTGATGAACAACGCATCGAGAGGTGAGAGATGTCTCTACTCGCTATCTGGCGCAGGACGGACGAACCAGGGCACGATGTCGTGCAGCTAAAGCAGACAGACCTCGGCTGGCACTTGAATGGAGCCGCTGTATACCTGTCGGATGCGGGCCCGGCACGTTTGGACTACGCTGTGCAACTGGCCGAAGATTGGACGACCAAATCCGGCAGCGTTCGCGGGTTCATCGGTTCCCAGTCAGTTGATCTCACAATAATCCGCAACGAGACCGGCTGGACTGTCAATGGGCAGCGGCAGCCGGCGGTTCAGTCGATGGTGGATCTGGACTACAGCTTTACGCCGGCGACGAACCTACAACAAATTCGCAGAATGAACCTGAAGGTCGGCGACAAGGCGGATTTTCCGGTGGCCTGGCTGGTGGCTGGCGTGTCGAGTTTGGTTGTTCTGCCGCAAACCTACCATCGTGTGAGTGAGACCGAGTACATCTACGAGGCTCCCACAGTGCCATACCGTGCTACGCTGCTCATTCCCGAGGCTGGCTTTGCCGAGGATTACCCCGACGGCTGGGTTTTCGAGACCGGCAACGCCGGCCGCGCAGTATAGGATTGCGGCTGAAGCTTGGCGCTCGCAAGCTGACATCCATGCAACTTGCTGCTTCGGGGCAAGGCGAACCCGTCGCATTTGGTTACCTCCTGTGGCAGACCATCGCGGCAGCGATTCGTTGTCTTGGGACTTGGGTGTCGCTATATCGAAGCCATGATTGCCTTCCGGCGTGCTTGAAGACCCGCTACCGGGTGGCCGGGGCCGGCGTATTGGATCAGGACGGGGACAGAGTGCTTTTTCGACGCCGCAAGCCTGATGGTCTTCTCGAGCGGGTGCGCACCTATGTATGGCCACGCCGCTCTTTCTCGCGCTCCATGCGCCTGACGAACAGAGCTGGAACGGCCGGACGGGAAGTTCCCGCTCAATGATCATTGGCATCGGCAGCGACCTGATCGATATCAGACGCATCGAAAAATCGTTGGAGCGCCATGGCCAGCGCTTCATCCAGCGTATCTACACCGAGGTCGAACAGGCCCGCTCCGAAAACCGCGGCGCCCGCGCCGCCTCTTATGCCAAGCGTTTTGCTGCCAAGGAGGCCTGCGCCAAGGCGCTGGGCACCGGTATGGCGCAAGGGGTGTTCTGGCGCGACATGGGCGTCGTCAATCTGGCCAGCGGCAAGCCGACCATGGCGTTGACCGGCGGGGCGGCGGCGCAGTTGGACAAGATCCTGCCTGAAGGGCACAGAGCGGCGATCCACCTCACCATCACCGATGATTTTCCGCTTGCTCAAGCCTTTGTGATAATCGAGGCGATGCCCGTCGAATAAGCGCCATATTGATCGCATCTGACCACCGGCATGACGTTGCCCAGCGCGCGCCGAGACTCTATACCAACCAACGCATAATCGAGGACGACATGAGCGTGGCTGAAAAATCCCAGAAGAAATCCGGCGGGCTTGGCGAAACCGTCAGCGTCATCGTCCAGGCGCTGTTGCTCGCTCTGGTCATCCGTACGCTTCTTTTCCAGCCATTTTCTATACCGTCCGGGTCGATGCGGCCGACCTTGCTCGAAGGCGACTATCTCTTCGTCACCAAATGGTCCTATGGCTTCTCGCGCTATTCGCTGCCGTTCGGGCCGGACCTGTTTTCGGGCCGCATCTGGGGCGCCGAGCCGAAGCGCGGCGACGTGGCGGTGTTCAAGTTCCCGCCGGACCCCTCCGTCGACTACATCAAGCGCGTCGTCGGCCTGCCGGGCGACAAGATCCAGGTCAAGGATGGCCAGCTCTTCATCAACGGCGTCGGCGTGCAGCGCCAGAAGGTCGGGCAGATCGACAATCGCGACATCACCGAGGAGAGCGGGCCGGTCGACGTCTATCGCGAGACATTGCCGAATGGCGTCAGCTATGACACGCTCGACCTGATACCCAACTCGATCGGTGACAACACCCAGGAGTTCGACGTGCCGCCCGGCCACTATTTCATGATGGGCGACAACAGAGACAATTCCTCGGACAGCCGCTTCACCGTCGGTTTCGTGCCCGACGAGAACCTGGTCGGTCGCGCCAACCTCATCTTCTTCTCGATCGGTGGCAGCGCCAGCCCGCTCGAAATCTGGAAATGGCCGTCGCAGATGCGCGCGTCGCGCCTGCTCCATTTCGTCAAATAGGTCATGGTGGCGACAAAACGGCTGACCGTCGACGCGCTCGCCGAAGCGCTCATGGAGCGCACCGGCCACGCCTTTGCCGATCGACTGCGCTTGCAGCGCGCGCTGACCCATGCCAGCGCCCGCAGCAGCCATGCCGGCATTGACTATGAGCGTTTCGAATTCCTGGGCGACCGCGTCCTCGGCCTGGTCGTCGCCGACATGCTGCTGGCGGCGTATCCTGATGCTGCCGAAGGTGAGCTGTCGCTCCGGCTCAACGCGCTGGTCAATGCCGAGGTGCTGGCGGACATCGCCGAGGAGATCGGCCTGCCGGAGCTGATCCGTGCCGGCTCGGACGTACGCGGCCTGGACGGGCGCAAACGCGTCAATCTGCGGGCTGATGCGCTGGAATCGCTGATCGCCGTGCTCTATCTCGACGGCGGGCTGGAGGCGGCCCGCGCCTTCATCCACAAATACTGGCGGCCGCGCTCGCAGGCCATCGGTGCCGCCCGCCGCGATGCCAAGACCGAACTGCAGGAATGGGCGCATCAGGCGGCAGGCGCCGTGCCGGTCTACATAATTGACAGCCGCGAGGGACCGGACCACGATCCGCTGTTCACCGTCAGCGTCAAGGTCGGCGCCTATCCGCCGGCGAGCGGCAGCGGGCGCTCCAAGCGCGAGGCCGAGCAAGCCGCCGCGACCGCACTGCTGTTGCGCGAAGGCGTCTGGCTAAACAAGGGGAGCGCGGCATGACCGCCACCGAAGACGTCCCGCCGCCGGCAACAGAAGCCGCCACCACGCATTCTGGCTTCGTCGCGTTGATCGGCGCGCCCAATGCGGGGAAATCGACGCTGGTCAACCAACTGGTCGGCGCCAAGGTGTCGATCGTCACCCACAAGGTGCAGACGACGCGCGCCATCGTGCGCGGCATCGCCATCCACAATAACGCACAGATCGTCTTCGTCGACACGCCGGGCATCTTCAAGCCGAAGCGGCGGTTGGACACGGCGATGGTGACGACCGCCTGGGGCGGCGCCAAGGACGCCGACATCGTGCTGCTGCTGATCGACGCCGAGCGCGGCATCAGGGGCGACGCCGACGCGATCCTCGAACGGCTGAAGGATGTCCGCCAGCCGATGGTGCTGATCCTCAACAAGGTCGACCGGGTCAAGCCCGAGGCGCTGCTGGCCCTGTCCGCGGCAGCGAATGAAAGAGTGCCGTTCAAGCGCACCTTCATGGTCTCGGCGCTAACCGGGTCGGGCTGCAAGGACGTGCTCGACTATCTCTCGGAAACCCTGCCTGCCGGCCCCTGGTATTACCCGGAAGACCAGATCTCCGACTTGCCGATGCGTCAGCTGGCGGCCGAGATCACCCGAGAAAAGCTCTATCTCAGGCTGCATCAGGAACTGCCCTATTCCTCCCATATCGAGACCGAGAAATGGGAAGAGAAGAAGGACGGCTCGGTGCGCATCGACCAGACCATCTATGTCGAGCGTGACAGCCAGAAGAAGATCGTGCTCGGCCACAAGGGCGAGACGATCCGTGCCATCGGCCAGGCGGCACGCATGGAGATATCCGGTATCCTTGAACAGAAGGTGCATCTTTTCCTGTTCGTCAAGGTGCGCGAGAACTGGGGCGACGACCCCGAGCGCTATCGCGAGATGGGGCTGGATTTTCCGCATTAGAGCATGTTCCCGAAAAGTGGGAGCCGGTTTTCGGAAAAGATCATGCTCGAACCAGAAGTCACTATCGACACAGCCCTCGTGAGCCGGTTGGTCGCCACGCAATTTCCCCGATGGAAGGATCTTGCTGTCCGGCCGGTTGCATCAGGCGGATGGGACAACAGGACCTTTCATCTCGGAGACCATATGCTGGTGAGGCTGCCGAGTGCGGCGGCCTATGCCTTGCAGGTCGAAAAGGAACATCGCTGGCTGCCAAGGCTTGCGCCTCTGCTGCCGCTGCCTGTCCCTGTCCCGCTGGCGATGGGAGCCCCGGTCGATGACTATCCCTGGCATTGGTCCGTCTACCGCTGGATCGAAGGCGAGACGGCGACGCTGGAGCGTATTGCCAGCCTGCCGCAATTCGCGGCCGGCCTGGCCCAGTTCCTGGTCGCCCTGCAACGGATCGATCCCGCCGGTGGACCGGCGCCAGGGCAGCACAATTTTTTTCGCGGCGGACCACTGAGCGTCTATGACGGTGAGACCCGGCAAGCAATTGCAACCCTCGACGGCAAGATCGACACGGTCGCCGCGAGCGCGGTGTGGGAAGCGGCGCTTGCCGCGACATGGCACGGCGCGCCCGTCTGGTTCCACGGCGACGTCAGTTGGGGAAACCTGTTGGTCAGGCAAGGTGCTTTGAGCGCCGTGATCGACTTCGGAACTTCAGGCGTGGGCGATCCCTCGTGCGACTTGGCGATTGCGTGGACGCTCTTCGAAGGGAAAAGCCGAGAGGTGTTTCGCGCCGGTCTTCAGGCCGATGAGGCAACCTGGGCGCGAGGCCGTGGCTGGACGCTATGGAAAGCGCTGATTACGGTCGCCGGCCATATAGACATCAATCCAATTGAGGTTGAAAAGTCGCGACGCGTGATCGATGAAGTGCTTGCCGATCACCTCCGCGCGGATCGCCGCGGAGGGCACCCACACAGCGCCTGAAAAACTTGATTTCGCCACCGAAGCGATGACAAGCTACGTTCATGGAATGGCGCGACGAGGGAATTATTCTCGGCACCCGCAAGCATGGCGAAACCAGCGCCATTCTTGAGGTCATGACGCGTGCGCACGGCCGCCACCTCGGCCTTGTGCGCGGCGGCCGCTCGCGCAAGCAGCAGCCGGTTCTGCAGCCCGGCAACCGCGTCGACCTGTTGTGGCGGGCGCGACTCGACGAGCATCTGGGCACCTTCCAGGCCGAGGCGATCGAGATGAACGCCGCCCGGCTCATGGACAGCGCCGTCGCCATCTATGGGCTGCAGACCATGGCGGCGCATCTGCGCCTGCTGCCCGAGCGCGACGCGCATGACGGTCTCTACGAGACGCTGGCCGTGATGATCGCCCATCTCGACGATGCGGACGCCGCCGGCGAGCTGGTGGCGCGCTTCGAATTGCTGATTCTCGACGAACTCGGCTTCGGCCTCGATCTCAGCCAGTGTGCCGCGACCGGCGCCAGGCAGGACCTTGCCTATGTCTCGCCGAAGTCCGGGCGCGCCGTGTCGCGCGCCGCAGGCGCGCCATGGCGCGACAAGATGCTGGTGCTCCCCGAATTCCTGCAGCGCGGCTCCGGGCTGCGCGCCGATCCGGCGGCGATCGAGGACGCCTTCCGGCTGACCGGCTTCTTTTTTTCCCGCCATGTCTACGAGCCGCGCGGGATCGAGGAGCCCGGTGCCCGCACCGGCTTCCTCGCCGCCCTACGCAAGCACCATGCGGCGGGCAAAGAGATTGGCGCCGTGACCGCCGCCGGAGAAATCATTACATGAGCGACGTGGAACTCTTTCCAGGCCAGGTCTCGCCGCCCGGCCTCGGCACTTATTCCACACGCCGACATCGGCTGAATATACCGGCCTGGAATTGCTCCAGCGCATCATCGACAACAAATACAAGGCGCCGCCGCTGGCTTTCGGCACCGAAACATGCTCGATCTTTCCGCTCGCCAGTCTTTCCGCTCGCCAGTCTGGCGGCGCTGACTCGGCTGGCCGTCTGGCCGCCGTATTTGTCGGTCACTACTGGCTTGGTTTGGGGGAACCGCCATGTTCGAAAGCCTGATCGGCCTCGTCGCGATCATCGCGCTGTTCGTCATTATCTCGCGCCAGCAGAGCCGCATCGGCCTGATCGAGCGCGAACTTGGTGCGCTGCGCAGCCTCGTGCTTTCGGGCGTCCATGTGGCCCCGCCGCAGGCCAAGCCGGTAGAACAGGCCGCAAACGACAGCATGCCGGCAGACGCGGCAATTGCGGCCGTCACCGACATTGCCCCGCCACCGGCGGGCGAAGCTGCTGCTGAGGAAAAGCCGCCCACGGAGGTTGAAGCCACGGAGGCTGCATCCGGACCGTGGGCTGCGGGTGAAGCGGCGCCGGCTGGGCCTGCACCTGCGCAACCGGTGGCCGCGACGGCGAAACCGGCCCAAAAACCCGATATTGAAACGGCGCTCGGCACCCGCTGGGCGGTCTGGGTCGGCGGCATTGCGCTGGCGCTGGGCGGGCTGTTTCTGATCCGCTACACCATCGAGGCCGGCATTTTCGGTCCCGGCGTGCGGCTGAGCATGGCAGCAATGCTCGGGCTGGTGCTGGTCGCCGTCGGCGAGTTCATCCGCCGTACCGGCTTCAAGGTGCCGGTGCAGGGAGTCGCCGGCGCCTATATTCCGGCGATCCTGACGGCGGCCGGTGCTTTCATCCTGTTCGGCACGGTTTATGCCGCGCATGGCGTCTACGGCTTCATCGGGCCGGCGCTCGCCTTCACGCTGCTCGGCGCCATCGGTGTGGCGACGATCGCAGCAGCCCTCGTCCATGGCAAGGCGCTGGCCGGTGTCGGCCTGCTCGGCGCGGTGGTGACGCCCATGCTGGTCGCCTCGCAGGCGCCGAATCCTTGGGCGCTGTTCGGCTATTTGGCGATTGTGCTCGCCGCTACCGGCGTGATCGCCCGCCTGCGCGACTGGAAATTGCTGATGGCGGCAGCGTTCGTCGGCACCGGCCTCTGGACCATTCTTTACATGACCGATGCGCCGGGCACCAACCTGCCTGTCGTCCTCTTTATCAATGCGGTGACCCTGGCGGTGCTCGCCCTCGTCTGGCTCGGCCGTCGCGGTGGCGAAGCAGAACCCGCCAGGGGCTTCGACTGGCCATCGGTCGCGCCTGGCTTCTTCGTCGGCCTTTCGGCGATGGCGCTGTTCGTCGACCCCGCATACGCTGCCGGCGATGCTCTGCCGGGTGCAGCCCTTATCGCAGCCTTGGTCGCGGTAGCGCTCTACCGACCGCTGGCGCTGGCGCTTCTGCACGCCGCAGGGCTGGCGACGGTTCTGGTCTACCTCGGCATCATTCCGCCAACCTCTGTCGTTTCAGACTTTTCGGGTGGCGCTCTCGGCGTCGATGGCCTGCCGGCGGCAGTTGCCGATACGCTGATACTCAGGATCGGCATCGTTCTCGGACTTGTGTTCATCGCAGCCGGCTTCTGGGCAGCGCGCAAATATGCTGCATCGGCTCACATCCGCGCCGCCTCATGGGCGGCATGGGGCGTTGTCGCGCCGCTGGTCATTCTGTTGGCGCTCTGGTTCACCTTCGGCAATCTCGACCGCGATCTTGTCTACGCGGCGGTTGCAGCCCTTTTGGTGGTGGTCTTCGCCACCGGCGGCGAGTGGATTGCGCGCGGTGAACAGCCGCCGCTGCGGGGCGGTGCGGCCGTCTCGTTCGCGCTTGGCGGGGCAGCAGTCGCTGCCTTGCTGATGCTCTACATGGCCTTTGGGTCCGGCTGGACGACCATGCTTCTGGGTGCCGCGGCCATCGTGCCGGCGCTGGCCACCCGCTGGCGCGCCTACCCGGTGCTCGGCTGGATTTCGGTCGCTGCGGTCATCGCGGTGCTCGGTCGCATCGCCTTCGATCCGACAATCGTCGGCGCTGAATTCCTGTCGAGGACGCCGGTGTTCAACTGGCTGCTGCCGGGCTACGGCGTGCCGGCGCTTGCCTTCGGCTTCGCCGCCTGGCAACTCGCCCGCACCACAAATGGCCGGCCACGCCTCGCCATGGAAGCGGGCGCAGCGCTGTTTGCAGTGCTCACGGTTGCCATATTGGTGCGCCATGCCATGCATGGCGGCGTCATCGACATGGGTGCTGCGACGCTCGCCGAGCAGGCGATCTACACGCTGATCGCCATCGGCGCCGGCGCCATCCTGGTCGCCGTCGACATGCGCTCGCCAAGCTTGGTGCTGCGCTATGGTTCGCTTGCCGCGGGCGTCGTCTCGGTCGCCTTCATCGTCATCCAGCATTTTGTGGCGCTGAACCCGCTGTTTACCGACGAATCAACCGGCCGGATCCCGGTGTTCAACCTGCTGTTCCTCGCCTATCTCTTGCCAGCCCTCGCTGCCGGCGGGCTCGCGCTCTACGCCCGTGACAAGCGGCCGAAATGGTATGCCGCGATGCTGGCGCTGGTGGCGGCGCTGCTCGCCTTCGTCTATGCGACGCTGTCGGTGCGGCGGCTGTTCAAGGGCGAGTTCATCGGCCTGTGGAGCGGCCTCGGCCAGCTCGAGACCTACACCTATTCCGCGCTGTGGCTGATCATCGGCGTGGCGCTGCTAACCGCCGGCGTCTGGCTGAAGTCGCAGGTGCTGCGCGTTGCGTCGGCCGCCCTGATCTCGGTCGCGGTGTTGAAGGTGTTCCTCTTCGACATGTCGGAACTGGAAGGCGTTCTGAGGGCGCTGTCCTTCATCGGCCTCGGCGCGGTGCTGATCGGCATCGGCCTGTTCTATCAGCGGCTGCTGACAAGAGCAGCGAGAGGAACCTAAAGGTCTGTTGTTTGGATATTCAAAATGAAATATTTGAATATCCCGAAGGAGACTTTCAAGTGCCGCTCTATATTCGCGATGACGAAGTGGATGCGTTGCCCACGAAACTGCAGCGAGAGATCAACGCCGCCAGCAAAACGGAAGCCGTGCGGATTGCGCTTTTGCATGAACTTGAGCGTAACCACGCCTGCAAGCCTTTACGTGACAGGATTGCGGTGTGGCAGGAGAAGTGTGCCGCGTTGGGGCCATCCGATCCCAACTTCGACATGAAGGCATTTACTGACGAGGCATGGGAAGACTGACGCTGGCGAGCCCGGTCTGGGCGGTTCAACTGTGAGTCCCAATACGGCGTGGGATATTTCGCAGCGCTGGAGGGGTGCGAAGGAACTCGGCGGCTCGCTGCGCCTTCCGCACATGCCACGGCGGGTTATCGGGGCCCGCGATGAGAGGACTCTGCGTTGCCTCTCAATCCCACCGGGAATAAACCGGTCCGCGCCAGCGTTATTGCATTGCTTGGGTGGCCGGGCGGCGGACCGCTTCGCGCTGGCCGCTTGCGCCGCGCCGTGAAGGCGCGTTCAATCGGATGAACAAGGGCGACCTCAGAACCAGCGGTCATGGACGAAAAGAAGGCAGCAATCCTTGGCGAGATACCACGCCTGCGCCGTTACGCGCGCTCGCTGCTGCGCGATCGCGATTCCGCCGACGATCTCGTTCAGGACTGTCTCGAACGGGCGCTTGTGCGGCTCGACAATTGGCAGACTGGAGAAAGCCCCAGGAGGTGGCTGTTTACGATCATGCATCATTTGTTCATCGACCAGATGCGCAAGGTGAACCGGCGCGGCGAAGCAGCGATCTTGCCGCTGGAAGCGCGCGAGGCGCAGGCAGCGCCCGCTGAGCAGGTGGAGAGCATCGCCTCGCGCGAGATCATCGACGCGTTGCAGGCGATCAGCCCCGATCGGCGCGCAGCACTGGTCATGGTCGCCATCGAAGGCTTTTCCTATGCCGAGGCCGCCAACATCCTCGGCGTTCCGGCCGGCACGCTGATGTCGCGCATCGCGCGCGGGCGTGACGAGTTGCGCGGGTTGCTGGATGATGCCGCGCGTCGCCGGGCGATAAGGATCGTCGAGAAATGACCCGGCGCGACTTTTCCGAACGCGACATCCATATGGCCCTCGATGACGAGCTGCCGGTTGACGAGCGCGTGGCTTATGACGCCTGGCTCGAGGCCAATCCTGAAATGAAGGCGAGGAGCGTCCGCTATGTCGCCGACCGCGCAGCACTTCGTGCCGCCTTCGCCGGCGTGCTCGACGAGCCGGTGCCGGCGCGGTTGCAAAATATCGTGTTCGGCGAGGGGCCGGTCAAGACGGCGGCATCGAGCTCGCGCTGGTGGCGGGCGGCCGCCGCAGCGGCGATGCTGGCCATCGGCGGTGTTGGCGGCTATGTCGCCGGCATCGACCATCTCGGTCTGGAAGATCCGGCCGAGGACCAACTCGCCGAACAGGCGATCGCAGCCCATGTCCTCTATGCCGCCGAGCAGCGGCATGCGGTGGAAGTGCCGGCCAGCGACAAGGATCATCTGCAGACCTGGCTGTCCAATAGGCTCGGCCTGAAGCTGGTCGCACCGGATCTGGCGGCGCAAGGATTCCAGCTCATCGGCGGTCGGCTGCTGCCCGCTGGCGAGAGCAAGGCCGCGATGTTGCTTTATGAGGACGCCAAGGGCGAGCGCATCTCGCTGTTCGTCACAGCGGAATCGGCCGAGAAGACCAAGGGCACTTATGGATCGGAAGAAGACGGCCCCGAGGCGATCTACTGGTTGGACAAGGGCTATGGCTGCGCCGTCGTCGGCTCGCTGCCGCGCGCGCAGCTGACTGCAGTGGCGAAGAGCGCCTACAGCCAGCTTGTCGCCGGGCTTGCCAGCTGAGCTGCGCTGTTTTTCAAAGCTTGCGTCTACAGCGCCGCGTCTTTGGACACGCAAAGGCTGCGGCACTTAATTTTTGCGCATGATACTTTCCGAAAATCGATTTCGATTTTTTTGGGGGTCATGCGCCGCCGAAACTGTCACAATTCAGCCCGAATCGAGGTGCGATAGCGCTTGACGGATGCTGGCGCTTCGGCTGTGTTGTCGACACTTCTGACCAGGCCTTTCCAAGAATCCAATCGAGGTTTTCCAAGCCCGCATGCCTGCCGAGATTCGCACGGCCCGCGCGTCCGACGTCGATGACCTCGCGGCGATCGAAAAAGCTGTTTTCTCTGGCGACCGCATTTCCCGCCGTTCCTTTCGTCAGTTGATCGTACGCGAGACCGCCGAGATGCTGGTTGCCGAAAACGACGGCCGCATCGCCGGCTATGCGGTCGTGCTGTTTCGCAAGGGCAGCGGAGTCGCGCGGCTCTATTCCATTGCCACCGGTCCGTTTTCCGGCGGGCTCGGCATTGGCCGCATGCTGCTGGAACGGGCCGAGGAAGCCGCCTTCGAGCACAACCGCATGATGCTGCGTCTCGAGGTGCGCGAGGACAACAGCCGAGCCATCCGCATTTACGAGCAGAGCGGCTACCGCAAGATCGGCCGCGAACCGGGCTATTACGAGGACGGCGCCACGGCGCTGCGCTACGAAAAGACCCTGCGCGGCGACATTCCGGTCGCCACCAGGGTGCCGTTCTACCAGCAGACCTGCGATTTCACTTGCGGCCCGTGCTGCCTGATGATGGCGATGGCCAATTTCGATGCCGGCTTCGTGCCCGACCCGGTGATGGAAATCCGTTTGTGGCGCGAGTCGACCACCGTTTTCATGATGTCGGGGCCGGGCGGCTGCGAGCCGTTCGGCCTCGCCGTTGCCGGCCACGAAAGTGGGCTGTCTGCTGAGATATATGTCTCCTTTCATGGTGCGCTGTTCCTGCAGTCGGTGCGCAGCCAAGACAAGCGCCGGGTGATGGAACTGGCGCAGGTCGACTTTCGCCGGCGCGCGGAACGTTACGGCATCCCGGTGAATTACCGTCCATTCGCCATAGACGATATCCGCACCGCAATCGCAGAAGGAAAACTGGTGTTGGTCCTGATCAGCGGCTTCCTTATGTTCGGCAAGAAGGTTCCGCACTGGGTGCTGGCCATCGGCGACGATGGCGACCATATCCTGATCCACGATCCCTGGGTCGAAGACGAGAGACAGGAGACCATCCTTGATGCCGCCAACATTCCGGTGCCTTACGGCATCTTCATGAACATGGCGCAATTCGGCCGCGATGGATTGCGTGCCGCCATAATCCTCGGAAAGCGCTGAAGACAATGACCTGGGTCATCCTTACCGGCCGGCAGAACGATCTCGATCAGGTGGCGACACCGCACAAGATCATCACCAATCGCGACTATCTTGCGCATCCGGCGCTGTTTCGCGGCCAACGGCCGAAAGTCATCAACCTGTCGAACAATTACGGCTACCAAAGCCGCGGCTACTATGCCTCGCTGCTCGCCGGTTCGCGCGGTCACAAGGTCATTCCGACGGTCGAGACGATGATCGACCTGTCCGAGCGCAAGCTCTACGAGCATGCGCTGCCGGAACTGGAACTCGCGCTCAACAAATGCCGCAAGGATCTGGGCGGAGCCTTTCCGCAAAAAGTCTGCATCTTTTTCGGCATCGGCTCGTCGAAGATTTGGGATCGCTTCGCCAAGCTTTTGTTCGACTGGTTCCGGGCGCCGGCGCTGGAAGTCCATATCACGGACAACGCCGAATGGGCGTCGATCCGCAAGATCGGCTTCCATCCGCTGGCCAGGATGACCGAGGACGAAGAAAAGCGCTTTCTTCAGTGCCTCGAGACCTACACCAGCCGCGAGTGGCGTGACACCAAGGGCCGCACGCCGGCGCGCTACACCTTCGCCACGCTGGTCGATCCGCATGAGGAGTTGCCGCCATCGGAGATCTCGTCGCTGCGCTATTGGGCCAAGATCGCCGAGAAGATGGGCGTCGAAATCGAGCCGATCACCAAAAAGGATCTGGCCAAGCTCGCCAACTACGACGCGCTGTTCATCCGCGAGACGACTTCGATCTCCAATCACACCTACCGCTTCGCGCGCCGCGCCCAGCAGGAAGGCATGCCGGTCATCGATGATCCGCTGTCGATGATCCGCTGCACCAACAAGGTCTATCTCAACGAGCTGATGACCTACAACAAGGTGCCGGTGCCGCCGACGGTGATGATCGCCGGCATCTCGGACCTTGAAGTGGCGGCGCAGACGCTGGGCTTTCCGCTGGTGCTGAAAATCCCGGACTCGTCGTTTTCACGCGGAGTCAAGAAATGCGCTACCTTTGAGGAGTTGAAGACGCTTGCCACCGAATGGCTGGAGGATTCCGATCTCCTGATCGCACAGAAATTCATTCCGACCCAATATGACTGGCGCGTCGGCGTGCTCGGCGGCCAGCCGCTGTTTGCCGTGCACTACCTGATGGCCAAGAAGCACTGGCAGATCGTCAACCACAAGGCCAACAGCAAGCCTGACCAGGGCGGCATCAAGACCTTCACCTTGAAGGAGGCGCCGGCCCATGTCGTCGAGACGGCGGTGAGGGCGGCGCGCTGCATCGGCGATGGCCTCTACGGCGTCGACCTCAAAGAGACCAAGGACGGTGTCTTCGTCATAGAGGTCAACGACAATCCCAACCTCGACCATGGCTGGGAGGACTCTGGCGAAAAAGATGAGGTCTGGGTGCGGCTGACGCAGTGGTTCCTGGAGCGGCTCGACCGACAGGGACGGTAGCAGGGGTTCTATCCGATCGAAGCCCCAGCCTTCTATCCGTCGCGGCAGGCTCACACCTTCGGCTCCCCGCCCGAACACGGCGCTGTATCCCCTCAGCGTTTTTCAGTCGGCCGGCTGCACTGTTTGGCGCCGCGATTTCTCGATTGCCGCATACCGTTTGAGAAACGCGTTTTGCGCCCAGGTCACCGAACGCGGGGTGAAATCGAAGCGGTCGGCATTGAAGCCGCGCGGCCGGCCGAAGAATTCGGTCGCCTCGGCGGTCGAAAAACCGGCAAGCAGCGTCGCCTCGAAATAGGCGGCGATCTGGTCGGCGCGCTTGATCTCCTTGCGCAGGCCCGCAACCGGTTCGACCGGCAGCAAAAAGCGCAGATGGATGGCACGCTGCAGCCTCAGCTCGCACTCCTTGTAGCTGCCGCCCATGACCGATTTGAACGGTGAGATCATGTCGCCGATGACATATTCCGGCGCGTCGTGCAGCAAAGCCGCCAGCCGCGCATCGGCTGGGGCGTCCGGCACCAGCTCGCCGAAAAGCGCCTCGACCAGCAGCGAATGCTGGGCGACGGAAAAGGCGTGATCGCCGATGGTCTGGCCATTCCAGCGGGCGACGCGGGCAAGCCCATGGGCGATGTCCGAAATCTCGATGTCGAGCGGCGAGGGGTCGAGCAGATCGAGCCGCCGGCCCGACAGCATGCGCTGCCAGGCGCGCGGCGGCGCGCCGGGACGGTCAGCCGCCATCAGGCCTCCTCCGCGCCGACGGGTTCCTGCGGGAAGATGAATTTCGCCCAGGCCGGGATGGTGAGCGACACAGGGACGTCATCCGCCATGATCGGCTGGCCGGAGTCGAGCGCTGCCTTGACGCGGTCGATGCGGGCTATGGCGAGGCCCGCCGTGCCGGCGGCCGTGCCAAGCGTGCCGACCGGTCGCCCTGCAACTGTCAACTCTGTGCCAGGAGCGGGCAGGGGCCGTTCGGCCGAAACGATCAGCACCCGCCGTCTGGCGGTGCCGCGATGCTGCATCCGCGAAACCACTTCCTGGCCGACATAGCAACCCTTCCTGAAGCCGACGCCGCCGGTCTCGTCGAGCAGCACATCATGCGGGAAGGCGTCGCCGAGCTGATAGTCGCTGCCACTTTCGGCAATCCCATGGGCGATGCGCAGAGCTTGCCATGCGGCCGGGTCGCCGCCAGCGGCAGCGGCGCCATAAAAGCGATTGACGACTGCGTCGCGGAACCGTGCATCGGCAACCGGCGTTGAATCAAACTGCGAAGCAGTTGAATCATCCCCCCAAACAACAGCGACAAGTCCCTGATCTGCCTTGGCGATCTCGACCTTGGCGCGCAATTTGTAGAGCATCAGCCGGCGTATGAAATCGTCTGATATATCGGATCGGCATTCGAGGCGGAACAAATTCTCGCCAGCGCGGGAGATCAGGAAGTCGAACAGAATCTTGCCTTGCGGCGTCAGCAAAGCGCCCGGCTTTGCCTCGCCGGGAGCCAGCGCGTCGAGGTCGGTGGTCAGAATGTTCTGCAAAAAACTCTCGGCATCCGGGCCTGACACGGAAACGAGCGCGCGATCTTTCAACTGGGCAAAGGGCATGGGCGGAAAAGAACCTGATCTTGCAAAACGGTCGGCCATTACGTAAGCCGCTGGCACTCCCCCCGCAAGAGACCGGATCAGCATGGCCACGACCTACGACCTCATCCTGACAGGCGGCACGGTGGTCAACCACGACGGCGAAGGCCGGCGCGACATCGGCATCAACGGCGGGCGCATCGCCGCTATCGGCGATCTCGGCCAGGCTTCCGCTGGCGAAACGGTCGACTGTCGCGGCCTGCACATCCTGCCGGGCGTCGTCGACAGCCAGGTGCATTTCCGCGAGCCGGGGCTGGAGCACAAGGAAGATCTGGAGACAGGTTCGCGGGCAGCGGCGCTGGGCGGCGTCACCGCCGTCTTCGAGATGCCCAACACCAACCCGCTGACCACCAGTGAAGCAGCGCTTGCCGACAAGGTTCGGCGTGCCACCGGCCGCATGCATTGCGACTTTGCCTTCTGGGTCGGTGGCACCCGCGAGAACGCAAAGGACGCCGGCGACCTTGAGCGGCTACCCGGTGCTGCCGGCATAAAAGTGTTCATGGGCTCGTCGACCGGTGACCTTTTGGTCGAGGACGATGAAAGCGTTGCCTCGATCCTGAGGAATACGCGCCGCCGTGCGGCCTTCCATTCCGAGGACGAATTCCGGCTGCGCGAGCGGCTTGGCCAGCGCATCGAGGGCGACCCGGCCTCGCATCCTGTGTGGCGCGACGAGATCGCCGCCTTACGCTGCACCGAGCGCCTGGTGCGCATTGCGCGCCAGGTTCGCGCCCGCATCCACGTGCTGCACATCTCGACCGCCGAGGAGATTGTTTTCCTCGAACAGCACAAGGACGTCGCGACCTGCGAGGCGACGCCGCATCATCTGACGCTGAGCGCGGATGATTATGCGCAGCTTGGCACACTGATCCAGATGAACCCGCCGGTACGCGCATCGCGCCACCGCGACGGCATCTGGCGCGGCATTGCGCAAGGCATTGTCGATGTGCTGGGTTCCGACCACGCCCCGCACACGCTGGCCGAGAAGGCGAAACCCTACCCGGCCTCGCCGTCGGGCATGACCGGCGTGCAGACGCTGGTGCCGATCATGCTCGATCACGTCAATGCCGGCCGGCTGACGTTGCAGCGTTTCGTCGACCTGTCCAGCCACGGCCCGCAGCGTATCTTCGGCATGGCCAGGAAAGGCCGCATCGCCGCCGGCTACGACGCCGATTTCACGATCGTCGATCTGAAGCGCCGCGAGACCATCACCAATGCGCAGGCAGGCTCGAAGGCCGGCTGGACGCCCTACGACGGCCGGCAAGTCACCGGCTGGCCGGTCGGCACGATCGTGCGCGGCCGGCGCGTAATGTGGGAAGGCGAGATCGTCACACCCGGACAGGGCAGTGCGGTGGAGTTTTCCGAGGCGCTGGCGGTATAGAGCGGCGGACTTTCAAATCGCATCGTCCCGCCGCTTATCTTCTGTTTGAGCATCGGATTCTCCCAAAACCGGTATCGACTCCGATGCTCTGGGCGGGCTTGAGGGTAGGAGAGGCTATGCCGCTCAGTCTCCGGCGACGAAAAACGTCCACTGTCCATCCGGGGTGATGCCGACGCGGTAGAAGATGTAGGCACCGAACTGCTTCATGCTGTCATAGTCGCCGGCGGTGACGATCTTGAACAGCTCGACCCGCTGCCTGGCGTCGAGCTTGTCCAGCGGCAGCGCGAAGAAATATGGCCAGACATAGAGCTCCTGCGGCGTGCCGACATCGACATGGACATAGCCGGCACTGAGCACCTCTTCCAGGATGGCGAGGATTTCCTGGCCTTCCGCGTCGCCCGAAAGCCCTTTCAGGAAGGTGATCGGATCGCCTTCGATCTCGGCCAGCGACAATTGGGTCATCGCATCGCCCTGGCCGATCAGCGGCCGGAGTTTTTCGATGTCGCCGCTCTTGCAGGCCCCGATAATCAAATCGTGCATGCGCCTGACCGGCTCCGGCAGCTTGCCGAGATCGTAGACGACCTCGGGCAAGGGTTCATCCGGGTCGACTTGCGGATTGGCTATGCCACCATCGTCTGTTGGCCCGCCCGGTTCGACCTGTTCCCGTTCGTCGGGTGGCGTCGGTTGGCTCGCCGCAGGCGGCGTCGCGCCGAGCGGGCCGGGCGTCGGCACCGCGGTTCCGGGCGGCGACATGTCGTCGTCGGCGGGCGGCGTGACTGGCGAGGGCAGGTCCTCGCGCTTGATTTCACTCAAAGCATAGGCGGGGCTGATTGCGAGGCAAAGCGCCAGCGGAAACGCGGCGCAAAAAGCGGCAAGCCGGATGCTGAGGGCCAAGCCACGCGGCTGGCCTGACGTCGAAAAATTCACCGCCTGCCTCTCCATGATTCCGTCCAGCTGCCCAGGCCCGCCCAGGTGCCCGGGGCATGACGCCCAAGCGGCACGCCGTCATCGAAGAGCCTGATGCCAATCAGTGCCGCAGCCGTCCCGGCTCGAAGGCCCCAGCTATGACCTTTTCACGCATGCGGTCGAGCAAGGCAAGGGCTGAGGTCTCGCCATTGGCGCGCAGCATCTCGCCGAACGCGGTTTCGAGGGCCGCCTCGGCGATGATTTCCGTCTCGATTCCGGCCGAAAGCCCTTCCGCCCAGGCCTCGCTGTGGCTTTCCACTGCAGTCAGGCGCTTTTCTTCCCTGACCAGCGCGTCGATGTCGTTGACGCCATGTTCCATTGCGATGTCCACCCTTTTCAAGCGGCGATCCGGCGGATGCGGATCAGGCTTGGGCTGTCCCTTTTACTCGCAGGTTAAGTAAGTACTTGTAAATACGACATTTCTGGGGTCGTTTCGACAAGGGTTCGTCACGTTTTGCAAACCTGCGTTCGATCCGATTCAAAACTTAGCCGATTAGGCCGGCGAGCGGGATGAAAACCTTCAGTTTGAGTTAATTCCACATCCGCGCCGTAACGTTTTGTTAACACCGTTGCAGAAGTGCAACACAACAATTGCACCAAGACGCCACCAGACACAAGCGGGCCGGGACACAAGCAGGGGGAGCCAGGCCAGGCTCAGTTGCCGTAGCGCGAGGCGATGTCGCGCGACAGCGTCTCGCCTTCCTTCATGTAGCGGCTGATGGCTTCGGTCGCCGAGGCGGTACACTGTGTGTAGGTGCCGCCAAAGGAGCGGTAGCCGCGGTTGAAGCTGGCGATGAAGCGGGCGCGCCGCTCCGGGTTCGGGTTTTCCGAAGCAATCAGCTTCTCCATCTCGACCCGCCATTGGTCGCCCTTCTCGCCGCACAGATTACGCAGGAAATGCAGCGAGCCAAGCACCTCGGCCAGCCGCATCAGCCCCGGCTCGAACGGCGACTCGGTGGCCATGGCCGGCCGCGTCCCGATTGCCGTACTGGCGGCGAGGCAAGCTGCAAGGAAAACCGATGCGCGGATCATAAATCTATGTGGCCAAACAATTTGTCGCCTGCAAGGCGATTTTGGAGGTTACGCGCCTGTATTCCTGAGCAATTCGTCGGCAACGGCAAATACCGAAGCGGCAAGCGGCAGCGCCGTCATTTCGCTGAGTGTATAGAAGGCGGCGGTCTCGGCGTCGTCGCTGGCCACGGGCTCGCCGCCGGCATAGGTGGCGCCGAATACCGTCAGCAGATAGTCGACCGGATGCCCGTCGCTGCCGCCGTCGATGTGGATTTCCCGAAGGCGGCGGTAGTTGTGCGCATGCAACCCGGTTTCCTCCAGCAATTCGCGCTGCGCGGCTTGTTCCAGCGTTTCGCCGGCCTCGACCTTGCCGCCTGGAAACGCGTAGAATCCTTGCGAAGGCTGCCGCGCCCGCTTGACCAGCAGCACCGTGTCGCCGCGGACAATGGCGACCGATACAGCCGGGAGTATTTTGCGCATCTCGTCCATGGACCCCGATCGCCATTTGCCGCAGCCGGTTGTGGACCGGTCGGCGAGAACAAGCATTAGCGGTTGCGCAACGCCGGTTCCATCGCCACCTTCACATCCGACCAATCCAACGAGTTTCAGCATATGTGCGGACGCTTCGCCTTGACCGCCACGCCGGACCGGGCCGCCGCTTTTCTCGGTCTGTCCGAACTGGAGGATTTCCCGCCCCGCTACAACATCGCACCGACGCAGCCGGTGCTGATGGCGATTGCAGGCTTGCCGCGGGCGCCAGGTCGAACCTGCCAGACTCGAACCTGCAAGACCGGCAGCCGATGCTGGTGCGCTGGGGGCTGATCCCGACGTGGGTGAAGGACACGCGCGCGTTTCCGTTGCTGTTCAACGCGCGCTCGGAGGGAGCAGCGGAGAAGGCCTCGTTTCGCGCCGCCATGCGCCATCGCCGCGCTTTGGTGCCGGCTTCAGGCTTCTACGAATGGCGTCAATCAGGCGGCAAGCGGGGACAGCCCTATTGGGTGCGGCCGAAGCATGGCGGGCTTGTCGCCTTCGCCGGACTGATCGAGAGCTATGCCGAACCGGGCGGCTCGGAGATGGACACCGGCGCCATCCTGACCGTCAACGCCAATGCCGACATTGCCCATATCCACGACCGCATGCCGGTGGTGATAGCCACGCAGGATTTCGCCCGCTGGCTGGATTGCCGCACGCTCGAGCCGCGCGACGTGGCCGACCTGCTCAAACCGGCACAACTCGATTTCTTCGAGGCCGTCCCGGTTTCCGACCTCGTCAACAAGGTCGCCAACACCGGGCCGGAGATTCAGGAAAGGTGGCCGGAGTTCGAGAAGGCCAGGCGCCGGAAGCCGGGCGCCGACGACAGTCAGATGAGCTTGTTTCAGCAGTAGCTGCTATTTTCTGGGGCGCTTCAGCGCCTTCATTGCCGGCGCTGCCATTTCCTGGCGAACCCGCCGGCCGCACGTCACATCAGGCAGCGCGCGGCGAGGTGATCTTCTGCACCGGCTTCTTCTTCTTCGCTGTGTGGAGAAGGGCGGCGACGATCGCGGCCGGGCCGATCGCCCGGTATTGACTGGCGAGCGCCGGTTGCTTGGCGCTGCTGGAGTCCTGCTTGGCTCGAGGCATTTTTCTCTTCCCTGGTAACGTCTTCGTGTCCGCGTTTGCTGGTCGAATCCGACCAAATCGTGACATCTGCTGATCTAGCCGGTGAATGTTTCATGACTGTGCCGAGATGTTTAATAAATGTTTCACCGCGTCATTACCTGTGATCCAGCGGCTCTTTTGCCGAAAGTTGCGACTTGACGGCAACACTGGCTGAGGCGATAAAGCCGCTCATGAGAACGTCTTTCGCCATTTGTGGCATCTGCACTATTGGCTAGCTTCGCGCTGGTCCGGACGTTTTCGCCTATCTTCCTTCTAGAGTGGACAAACGCCCCGGCCAGCAGGCTGGTGGCTGATTTGCGTCTCGGCGCAAGTGGCCCCAACCAAAAAGTAACGCACCGGGAAGGCACGAATGTTTGACGCATCGAAGGGCCTGCGCCTCTACAACACGCTGACGCGGACCAAGGAGGATTTCTTCCCGATCGATCCGCGCAATGTGCGCATGTATGTCTGCGGCCCGACGGTCTACGACTTTGCCCATATCGGCAATGCGCGACCGGTGATCGTCTTCGACGTGCTGTTTCGTCTGCTGCGCCATCTCTACGGGCAAGCGCACGTCACCTATGTGCGCAACATCACGGATGTCGACGACAAGATCAACGACCGCGCACTGCGCGATTTCGGCACCGAGATTGCCTCGGGAGTGCTGTCGCTGAACGAGGCGATCCGGCGGGTCACCGAAAAGACCGCCGACCAGTTCCACAAGGACGTGGCGACGCTCGGCTGCCTGCAACCTACGGTCGAGCCGCGGGCCACTGAATTCGTCGAGCCGCGCGCAGATGGCAAGGTCGACATGATCTCTTTGATTCAACGCTTGATCGAACGCGGCCATGCCTATGTTGCGGCAGGCGAAGTTCTGTTCGACACGGCTTCGATGCCGGACTACGGCCAATTGTCGAAACGCAATCTCGACGAGCAGCAGGCCGGCGCTCGCGTCGCCGTCGATCCGCATAAGAAGAACCCTGGCGATTTCGTGCTGTGGAAGCTGTCCTCGCCGGAAGAGCCGGGCTGGGACAGCCCGTGGGGCAGGGGCCGGCCGGGCTGGCACATCGAGTGCTCGGCGATGTCGGCCGCCTATCTCGGCGAGGTCTTCGACATTCATGGCGGCGGGCTCGACCTGATCTTCCCGCACCACGAGAATGAAATTGCACAGTCGCGCTGTGCCCATGGCACCGAGGTAATGGCCAAGGTGTGGATGCACAACGGCTTCCTGCAGGTCGAGGGGCAGAAGATGTCCAAGAGCCTGGGCAACTTCTACTCGATCAACGAGTTGCTGGACACGGAGACCTTTGGCGGCCGCAAGTGGCCGGGCGAGGTGCTCAGGCTGGCGATGCTGATAACGCATTATCGCGAGCCGATCGACTTTTCCGTGCGCAAGCTGGAAGAGGCGGAAAATACGCTGCGCAAATGGAAGCGGGCGGCGGACCTGGCACCGGCGGCGGCCAAGCAATTGCCGGTCGAAGTGGTGGAAGCCTTGTCGGACGATCTCGCAACCTATTCCGCGTTCCAGGTGCTGACGCAACTGGCCGGCGAGGCTGTGGATTCCAATGCTGCCGGTGGCGGCAACGCCGCCGTGGGCAACCATGCTGCCGCTTCGCTGCAGGCGGCACTGTCGTTCCTCGGCTTCGACGTTGCGCCGGCCAAGGTCGATGAAGATGCCATCGCCAAGGCCATTGCCAGGCGCCTGGAACTGATCGCCGCCAAGAACTGGGCCCAGGCCGACCGCATTCGCGACGAGCTTCTGGCGCAGGGCGTGCAACTGAAGGACGGCAAGGACCCCGCCACTGGCACCCGCATCACCAACTGGGAGGTAAAGCGGTGAAGGTGGCGCGAGGCACCCCCCTCTGTCCTGCCGGACATCTCCCCCTGGGGGGAGATTGGCAGCTTCGCCGGAGGCGCCCAATCACCAACGACAGCGATTGGCGAAAGCCGAAGTGCCGTCCAATCTCCCCCCTTGAGGGGGGAGATGTCCGGCAGGACAGAGGGGGGCGAACCGCGATGACGCATTTCCCAGTACCCGCCAACAACCGCAGCAATGCGCGCAAGATGTGCAGCGCTATGACCGAAGCCGAGCTGAAGCTTTGGAATGAGATTAGAGCGCACAGGCTGATGGGACTAGCCTTCAGGCGGCAGATGCCTATCGCCCACTATATCGTCGATTTCGCCTGCCCCGCCAAAAAGCTGATTGTCGAACTGGACGGCTCCCAGCATGCCCGGTCTGAAGCTTCGGCATCCGATCTGGCAAGAAGCGCGAAGCTAGAAGCGCTGGGCTGGACCATCCTGCGTTTCTGGAACGACGACGTCATTCGCGACATCGACAATGTCTGCCAGCACATCGTCATCGAAGCCGGCCTGTCCGCTGCCGAAATGCCGGCCGGCGAACCAGCGAGGGAGGTAGTTCCATGATCGACCATCTTGGCATCACCGTTTCCGATTTCGACGTGTCGAAAGCTTTCTACGACAGGGCGATGGCACCGCTCGGTGCCTCGCTGCTCTACATGGTGCCGCAGGAATTTACTGGCGGCGCCAAGGTCGGCGGCTATGGCCGCGACCGGCCGGTGTTCTGGCTGCATCAAGGCAAGGACAAGCCGAAGGACCGCCAGCATGTCGCCTTCACCGCGCGCAGCCGCGCTGAAGTCGATGCCTTCCACGCCGCCGCCATCGCCGCCGGCGGCAAGGATAATGGTGGGCCGGGCCTTCGTCCGCACTATCACGCGAACTACTATGGCGCCTTTGTCTTCGACCCCGACGGCAACAATGTCGAAGCCGTCTGCCATGCCCCGGAGTGAAGTGATGAGCCTGGATAACAGACCGGTCTACACAGGCGGCTGCCAGTGCGGCGCCGTGCGTTTCCGTGTCGAAGGCGCGCTGGGCGACGCCTCCGTCTGTCATTGTCGCATGTGCCAGAAAGCAAGCGGCAATTTCTACCTGCCGCTGGTGTCGGTGCGTGGCGCAAAACTCGACTGGACGCGCGGCGCGCCCAAACGCTTTCGTTCCTCCAACGCCGCCTGGCGCGGTTTTTGCGCCGATTGCGGCACGCCGCTGACTTTCGAGGCGCCCGACGGCATCGCACTCGCCATCGCGGCCTTCGACCATGCGGAGGAGATCGCGCCGACCATCCAGTGGGGCACCGAAGCAAAACTCCCCTATGTCGATCACATTCACGAATTGCCTGGCGAGGAGACGATGGCCGATGTTTCGTCGTCCTCCTATCTCGCCGATCTCGTTTCTTACCAGCACCCCGACCACGACACCGAACAATGGCCGCCGGAGGAAAGATCATGACCGAAACCGTTCGAACCGGCGGCTGCCAGTGCGGCGCCGTGCGTTTCCGCATTCGTGGGGCGCTTGGACGCCCTTCCATCTGCCATTGCCGCATGTGCCAGAAACAGTTCGGTTCCTTCTTCGGCGCGCTGGTGACGGTGCCGAAGGACGGTGTCGAATGGGTGCGCGAGGAGCCGAGCTATTTCCAGTCGTCGGTCAACATCGATCGCGGCTTTTGCAGCCGCTGCGGCACGCCGTTGACCTACAGGCAGCCTGGCGGGCTTGAGATCGCCATCGGCGCCTTTGACGATCGCTCCGACCTCGCACCGCAGATCCAGATCAACTATGCCGCCCGGCTGCCTTGGGTGGAGAAGATCTTCGACGCGCCGGTCCATGACGATCCTGACTACTACACCCGGCAGGAATCGATCATCTCCTTCCAGCATCCGGATCACGAGACGGCCAATTGGCCGCAGCAGGGCCTGAAATTATGAGCAATGACCTGCGCACCCTCTATCCGGAGATCGAGGCCTTCGACTCAGGCATGCTCGATGTCGGCGATGGCCATCAGGTCTATTGGGAGCGTTCCGGCACCAGGGGCGCCAAGCCGGCCGTGTTCCTGCATGGCGGACCGGGCGGCACCATTTCGCCAAAGCACCGACGGCTGTTCGATCCGAAGCTTTACGATGTCATCCTGTTCGACCAGCGCGGCTGCGGGAAGTCGACGCCCAACGCCTCGCTCGAGGCCAACACTACCTGGCATCTGGTCGCCGACATCGAGCGCCTGCGCGACATGTGCAGCTTCGACAAATGGCTGGTGTTCGGCGGCTCGTGGGGCTCGACCCTGGCGCTGGCTTATGCCGAGACGCACCCCGAGCGGGTCAGCGAACTGGTCGTGCGCGGCATCTACACACTGACGCGCGCGGAGCTCGAATGGTATTATCAGTTCGGCGTCTCGGAAATGTTCCCCGACAAATGGGAGCGCTTCCTGGCGCCGATCCCTGAGGCCGAGCGCGGCTACATGATGGCCGCCTATCGCAAGCGGCTGGTCGGCAGCGACCGCAAGGCACAGGTCGAGGCCGCCCGGGCCTGGAGCCTGTGGGAAGGCGAGACGATCACGCTGTTGCCCGATCCGGAAACCAGCAGCCGGTTTGGCGAAGACGATTACGCCGTCGCCTTCGCCCGCATCGAGAACCATTATTTCGTCCATGCTGGCTGGCTTGAGGAAGGGCAGCTGCTGCGTGATGCCTTCAAGTTGAAGGACATCCCCGGCACCATCGTCCATGGCCGCTACGACATGCCGTGCCCGGCGCGCTATGCTTGGGCGCTGCACAAGGCGTGGCCGAAGGCGGACTTCCATCTGGTCGAGGGCGCCGGCCATGCCTATTCGGAGCCGGGCATCCTCGACCGGCTGATCCGGGCGACGGATAAGTTTGCGGGGAAATGATCATGGGCCGCGAGCGCCTCTATCTCTTCGACACCACACTGCGCGATGGCCAGCAGACGCCGGGCATCGACTTTTCGGTCGAGGACAAGATCGCCATCGCCGGGCTGCTCGACGGGTTCGGCGTCGATTATATCGAAGGCGGCTATCCCGGCGCAAATCCGACCGACACGGCCTTCTTTGCCAAGCACCGCACGGCCACCGCCAAATTCGTCGCCTTCGGCATGACCAAGCGGGCAGGGGTGTCGACCTCGAACGATCCAGGCCTTGCGGCACTGGTCCAGTCGAAGTCGGACGCCATCTGCTTTGTCGCCAAGAGCTGGGACTACCATGTCCGCGTCGCGCTGGGCTGCACCAACGAAGAAAACCTCGAGGCGATCAAGGCGTCGGTCGAGGCGGCGGTTGCTGCCGGGAAGGAAGCACTGGTCGACTGCGAGCATTTCTTCGACGGCTTCAAGGCCAATCCCGATTATGCGCTGGCTTGCGCCAGGACCGCTTACGACGCCGGCGCGCGCTGGGTGGTGCTGTGCGACACCAATGGCGGCACGCAGCCGTCGGAAGTGCGCGCCATCGTCGAGAAGATCATCGAGGCAGGCATACCGGGGGACCATCTCGGCATCCATGCCCATGACGACACCGGCCAGGCGGTGGCAAATTCGCTGGCCGCCGTCGAGGCCGGCGTGCGCCAGATCCAGGGCACGCTGAACGGCATCGGCGAGCGCTGCGGCAACGCCAATCTGATCTCGATCGTGCCGACGCTGGCGCTGAAGCCGGCCTTTTCCAACCGCTTCGAGACAGGCATCTCGGCCGAAGCATTGGCCGGCATATCGCGCCTGTCCCGCGCCTTCGACGAATTGCTGAACCGCGCGCCGGAAGCGCAGGCGCCCTATGTCGGCGCTTCCGCCTTCGCCACCAAGGCCGGCATCCATGCCTCGGCGCTGGCCAAGGAGCCGGCCACTTACGAGCATGTGCCGCCGGAAGCGGTCGGCAACCGCCGCCGGGTCATGGTCTCGGACCAGGGCGGCAAGGCCAATTTCCTCGCCGAGTTGAAACGGCGCGGCATCGAAATGCCGAAAGACGATCACCGGCTGGACGCGCTGATATCAGTGGTCAAGGAGCGCGAGGCCGAGGGCTATGCCTATGAAGGCGCCGATGCCAGCTTCGAGCTGCTGGCGCGCAAGATGCTGCACGGCCTGCCGGAATTCTTCAGCGTCACCTCGTTCCGCTGCATGGTCGAGCGCCGCTTCGACGCCAATGGCCAGCTGAAGACAGTCTCAGAGGCGATCGTCAAGGTGCTGGTCGATGGCGAGGAGAAAATGTCGGTGGCGGAAGGGCACGGTCCGGTCAACGCGCTCGACATCGCGCTGCGCAAGGATCTTGGAAAATTTCAGAACGAGATCGCCGACCTCGAGCTCGCCGACTTCAAGGTGCGTATCCTCAATGGCGGTACCGAGGCGATCACTCGCGTGCTGATCGAATCGCACGATGCAACCGGCGCCCGCTGGTGGACGGTCGGCGTCTCAGAAAACATCATCGACGCTTCATTCCAGGCGCTGATGGATTCGATCGTCTACAAGCTGATGAAGAACCGCGAGATGGCCGGGCTGGTCGCGGCGGAGTAGGATTGAACCATCAGCGAAAGTCCATTGATCCATCAGAACTTTGCGATGGTCTTGGCCCGGCGGCTGGCGCATAGCGTTGGGCCATGGCCACGGACGCAATTCAGCTCGAAGCAGACTCAAAGGCCCGGCGTGGATTCCTGCTGGCGCTGGGCGCCTATCTCCTGTGGGGGTTGCTGCCCTTCTATATGAAGGCGGTTGCACATCTGCCACTGGCCGAAGTCATCGCGCACCGCATCGTCTGGTCGGTGCCGATCGCGGCGGCAGTTTTGATCTGGGCCGGCCGCACGGCGGATTTCAAAGCGGCGTTGCGTTCGCCGCGCATTATTTCCATGGCGGCGCTGACGGCGGCGCTGATTTCGGTCAACTGGGGCATCTATGTCTGGGCCATCGCGGTCGACCGTACCATCGAGACCGCGCTTGGCTACTACATCAACCCGCTTGTCAGCGTCGTCGTCGGCGCGCTGCTGCTCAGCGAACGGCTCGACCGGCTGCAAATCGCGGCGGTGGTGCTGGCGGCCATCGCGGTCGCGGTGCTGACGATCGACGCCGGCAAGCTGCCCTGGGTGTCGCTGGTGCTGGCGTTTTCCTTCGCCGCCTACGCCTTCTTCCGCAAGACGCTGCCGATCGGTCCCAGCCAGGGTTTCTTGCTTGAAGTGCTTTTGCTGTCGGTGCCGGCGCTCGGCTACATCATCTTCCTCATCGTCACCGGGCAGGACCATTTCGTCTCCAGTTCCCTGAACGATACCGCACTGCTGATCGGCTGCGGCCCGGTCACCGCCATACCGCTGCTGCTGTTTGGCTTCGGGGCCAAGCTGCTGCGTCTCTCCACCATCGGCATCATGCAGTATATCGCGCCGACCATTGTGTTCCTGATCGCCGTGCTGATTTTCGGCGAACCCTTCGGCAGCACCCAGGCCATCGCCTTCGGCCTGATCTGGGCGGCGCTGGCGATCTATTCCTGGTCGATGTTCCGCGGCCGCGAGATCCGGCCGGCAATGCGTTAGAGCGAGGATTTTCGATGTACGTGCTGCACATAGCAAACAAGAATTATTCCTCGTGGTCGCTGCGGCCATGGGTGCTGATGCGGACATTGGACGTCGCCTTCGAGGAGCGGCTGACACCGTTTCCGACCGGATCGAGTTGGAGCCTCTACCGGCCGTTCTCGCCCAGCGGCCTCGTACCGTGCCTGATTGACGACGGCTGGGCAGTCTGGGATTCGCTCGGCATCACCGAATATCTGGCCGAGCGCCACGCTGGCGTCTGGCCTGCCGAGCCGAAGGCGCGAGCCTGGGCGCGGTCGGCAGCGGCCGAAATGCATTCGAGCTTCACCGCCTTGCGCGGCTCCTGTCCGATGAACTGCGGTGTCCGCGTCGCGCCGGTGCCGATGTCGGATGCGCTGAAGCACGACCTTTTTCGCCTCGGCGATCTCTGGGACGACGGGCTTCGCCGCTTCGGCGGACCGTTCCTGGCTGGCGATCGCTTCACTGCCGTTGACGCCTTCTTTGCCCCGGTGGCGTTTAGGGTTCAGTCCTACGGACTGTCCTTCGAGGGCGCGGCTGCCACCTATCCGGCGCGATTGCTGGCTCTGCCGGCGATGCGCGAATGGTACGCGGCAGCCCTTGCAGAGGAGTGGCGCGAGCCGAACCACGAAGCGGAGGCGCGCGCCGCCGGCACTGTCATCGAGGATTTTCGCGCGACCTTGTAACGGTTGCCGCTACATCCCGCGCCCCAGCCGCCTGACGAACAGATAGACGACCACCGCGACGGCGAGCGATATCGCCGACGCCACCCAAAAGCCCACCGGCGTGTCGACCAGCGGCAGCCCGCCGACATTCATGCCGAACAGGCCTGAGACGATCGTCATCGGCAACAGCACCGCGGTCATCACCGACAGCATGTAAAGCAACTGGTTCGACTGCGTCGTCAGCTTGGCCATCAGCTCGTCCTGCAAGAGCCGGGCGCGGGCCTGCAATTGCTCGCCGTCATGATGCAACGTATGGGCGCGGTGCGAAAGCCGTGCCGCCATGTCGTTGATTGCGTCCGGCAGGTCATTGCGATGCGAATGGTCGAGATGGCGGAACAGGCTGGTCAGCGTCGCCATCTGCCGATGGATCACCACCAGTTGCCGGCGCGCATCGACCAGCGCCTGCCGCTCATTGTGCCATGCATCGCAGACGATGCGGTCCTCGATGCCATCGAGCGTGTCGCCAAGGCCAGCGAGTTCCGTCGTCATGCCGTCGAGCGACTGGCCCATGACAGCCTCGATCAGTTCGGCCGGAGAGCGGAACTTTCGCGATCCGTTGTCGATCGCCTTGCGGATTTTGTCGACCGATTGCAGCGGTTGCTTGCGGCCGCCGATCAGCATCGTGTCGTTGAAGGCGAAGCGGAAATGGCCAAGCCCGCGCGCCTCCGCCGAATAGTCGTGGCGCAGGTCCGGCAAATCGCCGTACAGCCAGTCGCCCTCGAGGTCGATATGGCAGCCATGGCCGGCCGACAGGAAGGCATCGCGCACCGGCGGCGGCAAAGCCGGCTCGGTGGCGATCTCGTGGCGCGCGCGCATGTCGGAAAGCTGGTAGCTGCGCCATGTCCAGCGTGTGGCGGTCGCGTCTTTGGTTCTCGTGCCTTCGGCGGCGAAGTGATAGACGAAGAACAGCCCGTGCTCGTCCGGCAGGTAAGGCGACAGATCGCTGCCGTCTGGATTGAGAGGGATGTTCATGATCGCGTCGCCAGTCTCTCGAATACGCCGCGTGGCGGGGACCTAGACTGTGATTATTAGCACGGGCGAACCGTTTTCGTGTGACTGTTTTGACGGCCATCCGAGGCGGCGTACCAACGCCGTTGTTTGGAGCCATTGGAATAATACGTCGTTGACTCGCGTTTGCGTAAAGAGCACGACGCAATCCATGCGGAGGACGTCCGATGCATGCCGGCTTCCCACGAAGCCTACTCATAGCGGTATTGGGAGCCGTCATTGCCGGCTGCGCTGGCTTTTCGGCGCAGAAAACGGGGGCAATAATCGGCTATGGCCCCAACCCAACCTTACCGAAACCAAGACCGACGCTGATCCCGACCGTCAACATCGCCGAGGCGAAAGGCTGGCAGAAAGGTGGTATGCCGACCCCGGCGAACGGGCTGACGGTGAACCCCTACGCCACCGGCCTCGACCATCCGCGCTGGCTGCACGTGCTTCCGAACGGGGACGTGCTGGTTGCCGAAACCAATGCCCCTGCCAAGCATGACGAAGGCTTCAGCCTTAGAAAGGTCTTTATGGACCTCGCTATGAAGCGCGCCGGGGCCGCGACCAAAAGCGCCAACCGCATCACGCTCCTGCGCGACACCAATGGCGACGGCATTGCGGATGTGCGCAGGACGTTCGCAGAAGGCCTCAATTCTCCCTTTGGTATGACGCTGTCCAAAGGCATTCTCTATGTAGCGAATACCGACGCGCTTGTCGCTTTCCCCTACTCCAATGGCCAGACCCGAGCCAGAACGCCGCCGGAAAAGATCGTCGACTTACCGGCCGGAGATCTCAACCATCATTGGACCAAGGATCTGATCGCAAGTCCGGATGGACGCAAGCTCTATGTCACCGTCGGCTCCAACAGTAACGTTGGAGAAAACGGCATGGCCGCGGAGAAGAACCGCGCCGCCGTCCTTGAAGTGGACCGGTCGACCCGCCGTACCCGGGTCTTCGCGTCAGGGCTGCGCAACCCGAACGGGCTCTCCTGGAACCCTGAAACCGGCAAGCTTTGGGTCGCCGTGAACGAGCGTGACGAGATCGGCGACGATCTTGTGCCGGACTATATGACCTCGGTTCGTGACGGCGCTTTTTACGGCTGGCCCTACAGCTATTTCGGACAGAACGTCGACGAACGCGTCAAGCCGCAGCGCCCCGGTCTCGTGGCTAGGGCGGTCAAGCCCGACTACGCGCTGGGTTCCCATACCGCCTCGCTGGGACTGACCTTCTCCAAAGGGGCGTCGCTCGGCCCAGCCTACGGCAACGGCGCGTTCGTTGGTCAGCACGGCTCGTGGAACAGAAGTGTGCTCAGCGGTTACAAGGTGATCTTCGTGCCGTTCCGCGGTGGTAAACCGAGCGGTCCCCCGAAAGATGTGCTCGCTGGCTTCGTCGGGCGTGACGGCAGGGCGATGGGCCGTCCGGTCGGCGTTGCTATCGATCAGAGCGGCGCACTGCTCGTCGCCGACGATGTCGGCAATGTCATCTGGCGGGTCAGTAGGTCAGTAGGGCAGTAGGGCAGTAGGGCAGTAGGGCAGTAGGGCAGTAGGGCAGTAGTAGGGCAGTAGGGCAGTAGGGCAGTAGGGCAGCGCCTCATGAGCGCGGCATGCACTACATACTCCCCTATACCCTAAAGCTTGTCGATCACCGACTGCACGCCTTCGGTCGGTGCGTCGACCGACGATCCCGCGACCATGATGGCAGCGACGATCGCTTCCGGATCGTCGACCACCAGCGGCCTGACCCGCTGCGCGGTGTGGATGAAGCCTTCGGCCATCATATGGTCGAGCAGCGCCAGCATCGGGTCCCAGAATCCTCCAACGTTGCCGAAGACGATCGGCTTGCGATGATGGCCGAGCTGGCCCCAGGTCATGATCTCGATGATTTCCTCGACAGTGCCGATGCCGCCCGGAAGCGCCACAAACGCGTCGGATTTCTCGAACATCGTATGTTTGCGCTCGTGCATGTTTTCGGTGATGACGAGCTCGTCAAGCCGGTCAAGCGCGGTTTCGGTGGCCTCCCTGTTGATCAGGAAGCGCGGAATGATCCCCGTCACCTTGCCGCCGGCCCGCATTGCGCCCTCGGCGACGGCTCCCATGATGCCCCTGGTGCCGCCGCCATAGATCAGACGCAGGCCGGACTTGGCGATCGAACGCCCAAGCAGGTGTCCGGCCTTGGCATAGGTTACATCGCGGCCCGGCGACGAGCCGCAATAGACGCAGATGGATCGAATCGTGTTCATGAGATGATTGGTGATTGGGTCTTTATTCGCGGTCAAGCCCGGGCGGGTTTTTTCTTGTCGGCCCCGTTTATTCGTGTCGGCCCTTTTTCCTGTCGGCCCCCCTTGTTCTTGTCGCCTTGGGCAAAACAGGCTAGACCGCATTAGGTGGCTAAGGGCAGGGAAATATGGCAATTAATCCTTTGAAGGCGTTTTTGTTCGTCGTCGGCGGCTCCGTCGCCGCGGCGGGAACCGCCTATGTGTCGGGCGCGCTCGATCCGTATCTCACTCGCACGCCGCCGGCGGAAGTGGCATCGCTGACGCCGCCGGTGGAGACGCCGGCCGAACCAGTGACCGATGCACCGCCGCCCCCCCCCCCCCCCCCCGGGGGGGGGGGGCCCCCCCCCCCCCCCGGGGGCCCGGGGGGTTGGGCCCCGGTTGGCCACGGGGGGGGGGGGGTGAAAGGGGGGGTTTTTGTGGCCCCGCCAACCCCC
>NZ_JBVVQQ010000007.1:139247-145921 GCF_055811135.1 Mesorhizobium sp. WSM4817
TGGGTTGTGTGCTGCACGGCCATTGACTCTTGCCCTGTCTTCACCCCCGACTGTGTCTGGGGGTGTGTGGCCCCCGGGGGGGCCGGGGGGGCGGGGGGCCGATGCGATTGCGCCGACTTTCGACATCGTTCGGGTCGAGATCAAGGGCTCTATTGTCGTCGCCGGCAAAGCCGCACCCAACGCCAAGGTCGAGATTCTCAACGGTTCGACGGTTCTCGGCTCGACGGTCGCCGGTGCCGATGGCGCTTTTGCCATCGTTCTCGACGATGCGCTGAAACCCGGCGATTACACGATCGCGCTGCGCTCGATGACCGGCAATGTCGTGACCCCCTCGGCGCAGACGGCTATCGTCTCGATTCCCAAGAGTCCTGCTGGCCAGGTGCTGGCGATGATCGAGGAGCCGGGCAAGGCCTCCGAATTGCTCACCGTTCCTTCACCCGAGACAAAGCCTGAATCGCCGCCTGCCGGCGACAAGGCGGCCGCCCCGGCTTCCGAGGACTCCGCTGCCGGGGACCCCGCTGCCGCAGCACCAGCCGCACCGGCTGCCACGGCGCCGGCCACCGTCGACGCCGCCCCCGCGCCCGCTCCGGGCGGGCCGGCCGCACCGGCGACACTAGCTGCAGGGCCAAAGGTCGTCGTCGAAGCGATCGAGATCGACGGCAACAAGATCTTCGTCGCCGGGCTCGCCGACCCCGGCCGCAAGGTGCGCGCCTATGCCAACGATATCTTGCTCGGCGACGCGAAGACTTCGCCCGACGGTCATTTCCTGGTTGAGGCGACGCGCAACGTTCCGGTCGGCACCTACACGATCCACGTCGATGCGCTCGATGCCGACGGGGTCAAGGTGGTGGCCCGTGCCGCCGTGCCGTTCGAGCGCGAGCCGGGCGAGTCGATCGCCGCCGTGGCGCCTGCCGAGGCAAAGCCGGCCGCGCCGGCAACCACGCCTGCGGCGCCCGCGACCGAGGCGCCAGCCGATGTGGCGGCTGCGACGCCCCCGACCGGAGTGCCCGAGACCGCGGCGCCGAAGCTCGAACACGCCGACAGCGCCGTTATCATCCGCCGCCGCGATACGCTGTGGCGGATTTCGCGGCGCGTCTACGGCCAAGGCGTTCGCTACTCGACCATCTACCTCGCCAATCAGGATCAGATCAGGAATCCCGACCGCATCTGGCCGGGGCAGGTGTTCAAGGTCCCCGGAAAATCGCAGGAAGGCGAAGCCGCCAACCTCAAGGCGATGGGCGACCAGATGACGACGGCCCCGACAAAGGCCAACTAGAAATCCTTTTCTTCTCTAGCGGGCTCTTGCGGAAAGTTCATTCATCGTCTATCGCCGATAGACGATGAACGCTCCCTTGACCGAGAAGACTTGCGGCTTCGCCGACAGCCAGGCCGTCGCCGCGAAGCTCGCCGCGCTTTCGCATCCGGCCCGGATCGAAATTCTCCGGCACCTTTCGGCCAGCCGCTCCTGCTGCTGCCGCGAGGTCGTCGACCATCTCGACCTGGCGCAGTCCACCGTTTCGCAGCACCTGAAGATACTGGTCGAAGCCGGGCTCGTCCGCTACCAGCCGGATCGGCAACGCTCGCGCTATGAAGTCGACAGCGATGCGCTCGAAGATGTTTCCGCATCGCTGGCCGCTCTGGTCAATTCGTGCTGCTCCGGCCGCTAGACCATCATCCCGAACCGAAGGACCGTCTCAGCGAAAAGTGGAAGCCGGTTTTCGGAAAAGATCGTGGTCAAGCAATAAGAAATACGAAAAGGCGATAAAATGGCCGAAAAAACCGTCTCCGCCGATTCTGGCTCGACCTTCAAGACATTGCGCAATCTTTGGCCCTATATGTGGCCGGCCGACCGTGCCGATTTGCGGGCGAGGGTGGTGTGGGCGACCGTGCTTCTGGTCGTCGCCAAGCTGACGCTGGTTGCCGGTCCCTACTTCTTCAAATGGGCGACCGATGCGCTGGCTGGTGACGCCAAGTCGGCGCCGCCGCTGCCGGCCTTCATGCTGGCGCCAGTCATGCTGGTCATCGCCTACAATGTCGTGCGGCTGGTGCAACTCGGTTTCAACCAGCTGCGCGACGCGCTGTTTGCCCGCGTCGGACAATACGCGGTGCGCCAACTCGCCTTCCGCACTTTCATCCACATGCATCGATTGTCGCTGCGCTTCCATCTCGAGCGCCGCACCGGCGGCCTGTCGCGCATCATCGAGCGCGGCACCAAGGGCATCGAGACGATCGTCCGCTTCACCGTGCTCAACACCTTGCCGACCATCCTCGAATTCGCGCTGACAGCCGGCATCTTCGCGGTCACCTATGGCTGGAAGTACGTGGCTGTGGTGGCGGTGACGGTCTGGCTCTATATCTGGTTCACCATCAGGGCGAGCGACTGGCGCATCGTCATTCGCCGCGACATGAACGACAGCGACACCGATGCCAGCACCAAGGCGATCGACTCGCTGCTCAATTTCGAGACGGTCAAATATTTCAACAACGAGGGCATGGAAGCCGAGCGCTTCGACCGTTCGATGGCGCGCTACGAGACCGCTGCCACCAGGATATGGACCTCGCTCGGCTGGCTGAACTTCGGCCAGGGCGTCATCTTCGGTCTCGGAACGGTTATCGTCATGTGCCTTTCGGCGCTGGAGGTGCAGGCCGGCACGCAGACGGTTGGCGACTTCGTGTTCATCAACGCCATGCTGATCCAGCTTTCGGTGCCACTCAACTTCATCGGCTTCATCTATCGCGAAATCCGCCAGGGCCTGACCGACATCGAGCAGATGTTCGGTCTGCTGGATGTGCCGCAGGAGATCGTCGACAAGCCGGGGGCCAAGCCGCTGGTCGTCGGCTCCGGCAAGGTCGAGTTCCGCGACGTGCAGTTTTCCTACGATCCCAACCGCAAGATCCTGAAAGGCATCAGCTTCGAAGTGCCGGCCGGCAAGACGGTTGCCATTGTCGGGCCATCGGGCGCCGGCAAGTCGACCATTTCGCGGCTGCTGTTCCGCTTTTACGACATCCAGGGCGGCAAGATTCTGATCGACGGCCAGGACATTCGCGACGTGACTCAGCAGAGCTTGCGCGCGGCGATCGGCATGGTGCCGCAGGACACCGTGCTGTTCAACGACACCATCGCCTACAACATCCGCTACGGCCGCGTCGATGCCAGCGAGGAGGATGTGCGCAAGGCGGCAGAACTCGCCCAGATCGGGCCGTTCATCGAGCGGCTGCCCGACGGCTACCGTTCGATGGTCGGAGAGCGCGGACTGAAATTGTCCGGCGGTGAGAAGCAGCGCGTGGCAATCGCCCGCACCATTTTGAAGGCGCCGCCGATCCTGATGCTCGACGAGGCGACCTCGGCTCTCGACAGCCATACCGAACAGGAGATCCAGGCGGCACTCGACCTAGTCAGCAAGGGTCGCACCACCATCGTCATCGCCCACCGGCTGTCGACGGTGATTTCGGCCGACGAGATCATCGTGCTGCAGGACGGCCAGATCGCCGAGCGCGGCACGCATGCCGCCTTGATGCGCAAGGCCGGCCTGTACGCGTCGATGTGGGATCGCCAGCGTGAGGCAACCGAGGCCGAGGAGCGGTTGCGCATTGCTCGCGAGCGCGACGAGTTCGGCGTTGTCGTCCGCCGCCGCCCCTCCGAGGTGTCGTAGCCCCTACGGCCAGCCAGCGCCCGGCGCGGAAGCTTCGATGCTGAGCACCTGGCCGGTGCGCGCATCGCTGATCATGTGCTCGAAGCCGCGCCATTCGGCGGCGACGATGAACAGCGTCTTGCCGTCGGCGCCGCCGAGCATGCAGGCAAAGCAGCCGCGATCGGCATCGACACTGTCGAGCATCGCCCCGCCCTCGCGCACCCGCACGCAGTGCCGGTTGGGGACGTCGGCATACCAGATGGCGCCTTCGGCATCGAGGCAGATGCCGTCGGGAAAGCCGTTGCCGAGGTCGGCCCATCGCCGCCGGTTGGCAAGGCCGCCATCGGCGGCGATGTCGAAGGCGGTCAGCCTGTTGGCGTGGGACTCGGCGACGATCAACGTCTTGTTGTCAGACGACACCGCCATCCCATTGGCGAAGGCGATCTTGTCCGCCACCTGCCGCACCGACCCGTCCGGTGCAATCAGCACGATGGTGCCGGGGCCGAAATGCTGGCCGGGAACCGGCGCTGGCCCACCGCCATTGACGTAGATGTTGCCGCGCCCGTCGACGACGATCTCGTTCCAGGCGTTCCGTGAGAGGTGTCGCAGATCGGCGTGGGTGACCAGCGTCCCGTCTGCTTCCTGCCGCAGCACCAAGCCCTCACGCCCGCAGACGACGACCAGGCGACCGTCCGGCAGCCAGTCGACCGAATAGGGCAGGGTGGCCGGCACGGTGAGCATGACCTCACTGTTGCCGTCGGAATCGACGGCGATGATCTGGCCGGTTCCCCAGTTGCAGATCCAAAGCCTGCCATCATGCCAGCGCGGCGATTCGCCGAACGCCAGACCGTTCATCACGACCCGCGCTTCCTTTGCTGCTGATTTCCGTGACAGCATTTGTTGCCTCCAGCTTTCGTTCGGCGGGCGCTTTGACAAGGCCCGTATCTCCAAGGACGCATGAGGCCGGTTCGCCCCGACACCAGTCATGCTTTTTTGGACAGGCTCATTGGACCCCTTCCAACGCCCGCGATCGGCTAATGCGGACGAGAACGCCGGATCCGGCGTTCCCTCATTGTCGCGTTGCGGCCACAGGGTGTTTCCGCTATTGAGGCCGGACCTGAAACTAGGCTGTTTCCATTCCATGGACCTCGTCGACACGATCAAGAAAACGTTGGTTCCGATCCATCGCGAAGGCTATCCGTTTATCGCCGCCTTCGCAGCGGTGACGCTTTTCCTCGGCTATTTCTCTTCGATCCTGTTCTGGGTCTGCCTCATCCTGACGGCCTGGTGCGTCTATTTCTTCCGCGATCCCGAGCGCGTCACGCCGGTCGACGACCGGCTGGTGGTGAGCCCGGCCGACGGCATCATCACGGCGGTCGGTCCGGCAGTGCCACCGCGCGAACTTGGCCTCGGGGGCGGCGAGATGACCCGCATCTCGGTGTTCATGGACGTCTTCTCCTGCCACGTGAACCGGGCTCCGGTGCGCGGCCGCATCACAAGGATAGAGCATCGGCCCGGCCAGTTCCTCAACGCCGCACTTGACAAGGCGAGTGCCGACAACGAGCGCAATGGCCTGGTCATCGACAGCCCGAACGGCACGGTGGCCGCGGTGCAGATCGCCGGCCTGGTGGCGCGGCGCATCGTCTGCTGGGCCGAGACCGGCGGCACGATCGGCATCGGCGAGCGCTTCGGGCTGATCCGCTTCGGCTCGCGCGTCGATGTGTTCCTGCCGTCGACCGCAACGCCGCGTGTCGCCGTCGGCCAGACTGCAGTCGGCGGTGAAACCATACTGGCCGAATTCGGCGGCGTTGCCGCAACGCCGCTCGTGCGGGTGTCCTGAGCCGTGGGCGCGCCGTTCAAAAAATTCGAGGCGCATGGCAGCGGCGGCCCGCGCATCCGTGAAATTCCGATGCGCATGGTGCTGCCCAATCTTGTCACAGTGCTCGCCATCTGCGCCGGCCTCTCGGGCATCCGCTTCGGCTTCGAAGGCCGTTTCGAGCCGGCAGTGGTGATGGTGCTGCTGGCCGCCTTCCTCGACGGCATCGACGGCCGTCTGGCACGCATGCTGAAGGCGACGTCCAAATTCGGCGCGCAGATGGATTCGCTGGCCGACATCGTCAATTTCGGCGTAGCACCCGCGCTGGTGCTCTATGCCTTCCTGCTCGACCAGGCCGGCTCGCCGGGCTGGATTGCCGCGCTGCTGTTCACCATCGCCTGCGGGCTGAGACTCGCTCGCTACAACGTGCTCGACGAAGAAACTGATCGCCCGCAGTGGCAGACCGAGTATTTCGTCGGCGTGCCGGCGCCGGCGGGCGCCGTGCTGGTGATGCTGCCGCTTTACCTGTACTTCCTGCGGCTTGGTGTGGAGCCGTCCCGCCCTGCCGCCTTCATCGCCGCCGGTTTCACCGTTCTGATAGCCTTCCTGCTGGTCAGCCGGCTGCCGGTCTATTCCGGAAAAAGCCTGAAAGTCCCGGGCGACAAGGTGCTGCCGATCATCCTCGGTGTCGTCCTCTACATCCTGCTGTTGATGACCTATCCCTGGTACACGCTGACGGCGTCGGTTGCCGGCTATCTGCTCTTCCTGCCGCTCAGCATCCGCGCCTATTCCAGGCGCGCCAAGCGCGAAGGCGAGAAGGTGCCGCCTTCGGACTTCGGCTGACAGATCTGTCGCCAATTCGCTGATAGTTCAACTAGTTCAAGTCGGACGCATCCCGCTCTAGCGGGAACCTGCCGGCGTCTTGACCGTTCTGTCTCAGCGGGCGAGGCGAGCGACGTCGCGAACGCCTCGCTATCAGTCCTTGAAGCTGCTGTCCCAGGCGCAGGAGCTTGAAGAAGAGTGAGGAGAAATGGCTGTCGTCCTCATTGGCGCGTTGCTCATTGTCGCTGGCATTGTGTATATGGCCGGCGCAGCCCTTTGGCGTGGGCGGCTCAGCGGTACCGCGCCGGGGGGCGCGGGGGCGGGTGGCGGGGCGCCCAAAATTGGAAACCCCCGGCCCGCCCATTGGGCCCGGGGGGGCGGGGGGGGGGGGGGGCGGGGGGGGG
>NZ_JBVVQQ010000007.1:145931-191865 GCF_055811135.1 Mesorhizobium sp. WSM4817
TCCTTTTTGGGGGGGTGTTTTTTTGGGGGTTTTTTTTTTTTTGGGGGGGGGCCCGGGTGGGGGGGGGGGGGCCCCGGCCCCGGGGCGCGGGCGGGGGGGGCGCGGCCCCCCTCGACGCCAAATCTTGCAACGCCAGGCCCGACACTTGAGCCGCGGCGGCGCGGCCTCGGTTTCCTCGGCCTGTCGCAGAACTGGCCGGGCCTGCTGATGATGGCGGTCGGGTTCATCCTGCTGTTGTCGGTGGTGGTCCTCTAATGCATGTCGCCCAAAAGCATGCCCTCGGGCCTGACCCGAAGGTGCGCAGCGGTTTTGGGACAACGAGATGCATTCAAGCAAGAACTTAAAGCGCGTCGCATAAATCCCTCCAGACGCGACGCGCTTTAGGCGCTAGGCCGCCGCGCTGAGCCCCAGTCGGTCAATCGCCAGTTTGCGGGTCGAGACGTAGTCGGTCTTGCCAGAGCCCAGCACCGGGATTTCCTCGACCTTGACGATGTCGTTCGGCACCATCAGATCGGCGGCGCCGGCTTGTCTGCCGAATTTGCGCAATTCATCGGGGTCGGCGTCATCGGCGGTGGTGACCAGCACGATACGCTCGCCGCGGCGCTTGTCCGGCACCGCCACCACAGCGTGGTGCTCTTCCGGCCACAGCGACTGCACCAGCATCTCGACCGCGCCCAGCGACACCATCTCGCCGGCGATCTTGGCGAAGCGCTTGGCCCGGCCGCGAATGGTAATGAAGCCCTCGCGGTCGACAGAAACAATGTCGCCGGTATCGTGCCAGCCGTCGAGCGGCTGCAATTCCCCGGGCCGATCTGAGGTCATGTAGCCCATCATCAAATTCGGCCCCTTGAGCAATAACCGTCCGGCGCCGCTGATGCCCTCGACCGGCTCGAGCTTCATGCGCATGCCCGGCAACAGTCGCCCGACCGTGCCGTCGCGGCCGTGGATGGCGGTGTTGACGGCAACGACGGGCGCTGCCTCGGTCAGCCCGAAACCCTCGATGATCTCGGCCTGGAAGCGCTCCCGGTAGACGCGGCGCGTCTCCGGTTTCACCGCCTCGGCGCCGGCGACGATGAAGCGCAGGCTGGAGAAATCGCCGTCCTTGGCGGTGCGCGCATAGTTGGCGAGGAACGTGTCGGTGCCGAACATGACCGTCGGCCTTGCCTTGCGGGCGATCTCGGGGATCAGCTTGTAGTGCAGCGGCGAGGGGTAGAGGAACAGTTTCACGCCGGTGACCAGCGGCAGGATGGTGCCGCCGGTGAGCCCGAACGAGTGGAACACCGGCAGCACGTTGAGCAGGATGTCGGCCGGCGAGATGGTGATGCGGGCCTCAGCCTGCATGGCGTTGGCGAGAAGATTTCTGTGCGACAGGACCACCGCCTTCGGCGTGCCTTCCGAGCCTGAGGTGAACAGGATCACCGCTGGTTTGGCCGCATTCTGCGGCTGCAGCGGCCAGCGCCACAGCAAGGCGGCGGCGAGCTTGTCCAGTACGGTTACGCTGGCCCGCACATCCTCCAGCCACAACAGCCTGGCGCCGCCTTCCTCTACCGCCGCGACGATGTCAGCGAGGCTGGCCTTGTCGACAAAGGCGCGCGACGAGACCACGGTGCGGATCTCCGCCGTGCGCACGGCGGCGGTGACGCTGGCCGGGCCTGCGGTGTAGTTGATCATCGCCGCCACCCGGCTCGCCGACAACAGGCCAACGAGTGACAGCACGACACCGTTGGCGTTGGGCAGCAGCACTCCAACCGCTTCATTCGGCGCCGTCACCGCCTCGAAGCGGCGGCCCAGCACCCGCGCGCCGATGAACAGCTTTCTGTAATCCAGCGTGCCGCTGACCACGTCTTCGACGATAGGATGCGAGGCGCCGACTCGGTCGGCGGCGTCGCGTATGGCGAGGAACAGGCCGCGGTCAAGATCGCTGCCGAAAAGCCGGGCTTCGGCGAAACGGTCGAACAGCGTATTGGTGTTCGAGGACTGATCAGGGTTTCGCGCCACCAGCTCGGCGATGGTCATCGGCTCCAGCACGCTGATCGACAGGAGCGGAAACCAGCGCCGGGGCGCCTTGTCCGCCGCAGTCAGCGATACCGGCAGAGTGCGCGCGCCGGCGACGAAGATCGGCACGATGCGGGCATCGGCCTGCATGGCGATGCGGGTGACGGCGCGAAACAGGCGAAATGTCTTGATATCAGGCTCCACCGCATCCGGCAGATAGACGGCAAGGCGGCCCTTGCCCTTCAGCACCCGCACCAGCCGGCGGCTGACGAAGACATGCTCAGCGTTGAAAGCGATAGTGCGGCCAAGCTCGCGCCATGGTTCGAGCCAGGGCGATCGCGCCGAGACCTCGTCGAGGATGTGCAGCGTGTCTTCCGGCAGCAGTGACAGCATCAGCGCCGGTTCGAGGCGCGACTGGTGCGAAATGACGTAAATGACCGGGGCGGCTGTTCTGCGGGCGATCTTGATACGATCGTCGGCAATCCGGTAGGCGAGCTTGAACGGCACATAGAGCAGCGCCTGCGTGAAGCGCAGGCCGAGGCGGAATTTTTCCACCACGCCGATCAGCAGCCAGGCCGCGACGAGACCCGCAAGCAGCGCCAGTGTCAGGATCATGCCGCGTCTCTCCCAACAGATTTTAACCTCGCGGCTCTTCCTGACCGCTTCGATGAGAACCTAGACGAAGTGGGCTCAACGTCAATGCGGAGGTGCGGTACCTTCGCATTACTGGCCTGGCCGGCCATGAAAAGTGCGGTGTCTATGTTTCCTTGCGGCAGAGAAAGCGCCTGCGGCATGAGCCTGGATTTGATGGGGGCGGATCACGCCGCCTTCAATCTCCCGCTGATGAAGCGGAATTCCTGTGTCTTGCCACCATAGCCATAGGCGGCGGCCGGGACTTCATGCACGAAGGCATAGCTCTCCTCATGCACCTTGCCCAGCAGGCTGCCAAAGCCAAGGAAGAGCGCCTTGAGATAGGCCTCCAGCTCAAGCTTGGTGTTGGTGCCGTCGACCACCTTGATGTCGAGCCAGAAACTGTTGGCGTCATGCTCGGCCAACGACTTGCCGCCGGCGAACCAGTGCTCGGGGTCATGGTAGGAAATGGCCACCGCTGTGATCGTCGCATCCTTGCGCAAATGCGTGGCGGTCAGTTCGGTCACCTGCCTGGCGATGGCGGCGGACAAAGCGGCATCGGGCTTGCCCGTGACGCTGACATTGATGATCGGCATAATTTCTCTCCTCGGGTTACGCGGCGTCTCTTCGCCGTCGGAGATCATTGCCATCGCTCTTGCGTTATGAATATCGAATTGTTTTCAGAAAAAACTTTGATACTATCGAATTATGCTCGACCCCGACCTCCTCAAAACCTTTCTCGCCTTCGTCGATAGCGGCTCGCTGGCGCAGGCGGCGTCATTTGTCGGGCGCTCGGCGTCGGCGGTGACCACGCAGATGCAGCGGCTTGAGGATAGTGTCGGCGAACCACTTCTGGTGCCGCAGGGAAGAGGGCGCGTCCTGACGCCGGCGGGCGAGGATCTGGTCGGTCATGCGCGGCGCATCCTTGCTGTGCATCGCGAAGCGTGGCTGGCCCTCAAGGGCGTGCGAGCGGATGGGCGCGTGGCGATCGGCACGACACAAGATTTCGCCGACAGCGGCCTCCCAGAGCTGCTCAGGGCCTTTGCCGCGAGCTATCCGCGCGTCAGGATCGAACTGCGCGTCGGCCGCTCCGCCGAATTGGCCGAGGCACTGCAAACCGGCACCCTCGATCTGATGGTCGCCATGCGACAGGCTCCGGCGCCGGACGAGATCGGCGTGCTCCGCGAGCCGATGATGTGGCTCTGTTCGCAAAGAGGCTTGGCCACACGCCAGGACGAACTGCCGCTGGCGCTGCTCGATCCGCATTGCGGCTTTCGCGAAGCGGCGATCGCGGCACTCGACAGGGCAGGCCGCCGCTACCGCATCGCCGCCGGCAGTGCCAGCCTGGCCGGGCTGCGTACGGCGGTGAATGCCGGCATCGCTCTGACGCTGCGGACGGCGCGCTTTGCCCATTCCGGCATCGTCGAGGCACCGCGCGACTTTGGCCTGCCTCAGGTTCCCATCGCCGAGTTCGCCATCCGGCTGCGCCAGGATGCCGAGCCCCCGGCCCAGGATCTGGCTGCGCTGTTCAGCGGCAACCTTGCCTTGCCAGGCGCACCCAGCTGATTTCGCAAAAGAAAAAGCCGACCTTGCGATCGGCTATAGGTTAGACGGGCCGAGGGGTTTGGGGGGACTTGGATGACCCGTCAAAGCCAACAATGCCTGAACCTGTTGATGGTTCCATGACCTTGCTAATTTATTTGCACCCGCAGTTTTATTTTCGGGGGCAAATTTTTCTCAGGCAGAGCGCTGCCTGGCCGCTTGCCAGTCGCGCCCGCCATGGGCGAACACCGCGCAGAGCACGATGGCGCCGCCGATCATGCTGGCGGCTGGCGGGACCTCGGCCAGGAACAGGAAGGCGAACAGGATCGCGAACGGTACTTCAGCCGAGCCCAGCAGGCCGGATTCGGCAGCCGGAATGAGCCGCGCGCCCTCCGTCCACAGAATAGAGGCCAGCGCGAACGACGTGCCGAAGGCGACGAGCAACACTGCGTCCCTGGCCGAGACGGCCAATGGATCGGTGACGAACCAACCGAGCACGAACAAAAGGAATGCCGACACCGCCCCGGCCCACACCACCGGCGTGTCGCGGAAAGCGCGCACCATGATCATGTAGAGCGCGCTGCCGATTGTCATCAGCAGCGCCAGCCCGTCGCCGAACAGATGGCCGGCGCCGAAGCCGGACCAGACCATGATCGCCACGCCGCTGAGCGACACGGCGGCGGCGGCAAGCGTCTGCAGCCGGAAGCGCTCACGAACCAGAATGAAGGCAAGCAGCGCGGTGACGAAGGGCGCAGTGGCGTAGATGATCGCAACATTGGCGACGAAGGTGAACTTGAACGCCGAGATGAAGGCGATGCTGGCTAGCGCGCCCTCGCTCGCCAACAGCCAGCCGCGCCAGCCGAGGCGCAGGCTTTCACGCCCACCGGATTGACGGCGCCGCCAAAGCACATAGAGGGTGATCAGGATCGACCCAACGAAGCCCCGCCAGCAGGTGATGGTCAGCGGATCGGCATGGATCGATTTGGTTAGCACGCCGGTGAGGCCGAAGACGGCTGCCGACGCCGAAACCAGGATGATGCCAAGGGTGCGCTCGGCGGCGGTGTCAGGCATGGTTGGGAATCCGGTCATGTCACCAGACTATGCTGCCCTGTCCTGACATCGTACTGTCAGCAGGGGTTGCCGTATCCTGCAGCCGCTGCGGAAAAGCCCTTTTGCAAATCGATTCATCTCATCAAAGCCGATGTGTCAGTTCGACACGAAGTGGTCTTGCCTCTCCCACGGCTCCTGCGGACCGCGAACATCCCTGTTGACTCAGCCCCAGGGTCAGCCCCGATAGAAAGGCGGTCGACAGCAACAAGGTGATTCATGAACTCTTCCGCCCAGTTCCTGAACGCTTCCGAAGCCGCCGGCCGGCTCGGGGTGTCGGCCAAGGCCCTGCGGCTTTATGAGCAGCGCGGCCTGATCGCTCCGATCCGCACTGCGGCCGGATGGCGCGCCTACGGTCCTGTCGAAATGAGCCGCGCCGCCGAGATCGCGGCCCTGCGCGCGCTTGGCTTCAGCCTGGCCCAGGTGGCGCGGGTGATGGAGGGTGACTCCCGGGGCATGGAGCCGGCCTTGGCCGCACACCAGGCAGTACTCGAGAGCCGGCTGCGCCAGCTTGTCGGCGTAATAGAGAAGATCGGTAGCCTGCGGGACGACCTCGCGCGAGGCGAAGCGCCAAGCGCCGGGGAACTGGCGCGCCTGCTGGCGCCAGAGGCTACGCTCAGCGTCGCTTTCGACCTTCCCTGGCCTTGGGGAGGCGAGCGGTTCGAACTGGGACAGATCCGACCGCTGAACTACATCATCGGCCCGCTGGGCAGTGGCAAGACCCGGCTGGCTCAGCGCCTGGCCGAGACATTGCCTGACGCCGCCTTCCTTGGCTTGGATCGACTGGCGAATGGCTGTGCGGCGGCTCTGGCTCGTGTGGACGCCGACCCCGCTCTCAGGTCGCGGGTCGATCAGACGCTGGCCTGGCTCGTCGAGGACGGTGCCGCGGTGTCCGACGCAATGATCGCTCTACTCGTCGGATTGGAAGCCGAAGGTCCGGCCATCCTGGTCGTCGACATGATCGAACAGGGGCTGGATCAAGCCTCGCAAGAAGCCCTGATTGCCCATTTGCGTCGCCGCGGCCCCGGCGGTCGACCGCTTTTTCTGCTCACGCGCTCCTGCGCGATACTCGACCTGGCGGCTGTCGGCACCGACGAAGCGATCATCCTCTGCCCCGCCAATCACAGCCCGCCAACGTACGTCGCCCGGTACCCCGGCACTCCCGGCTACGAGGCCGTCGCCACCTGCCTGGCCTCACCCGAGGTGCGGGCGCAAACGGACGGCGTCATCGCGTGTCGGCCCCAGGCCGCATGAAAGGCATCAAGTCTAACGACGCAGCAATGTCTGGACAGCTTGTCACTCCGATCCAAATGTCGTGAAATCAAGGTTTAGGCCGTACCGGTTCTATTCGAGTATCGTGACGAGCGATGAAAATGACTGCCGAAAAGGGTTGGACATGGACACCACCGGACTGAAGGCCATGCAGGCGCCGCTCAAGGAGGCGTATCGCGACGACGCATCGCGCGCGCTGATCACGCTTCGGGCCAAGGGCTCGGTCGACGACCAGTCGATCGCCTGCAAGGTCGAGACCGGCAGGGCGCTCGCCGTTGCCGGTCTGCATCCGGCTACTGGCGGTTCCGGGCTCGAACTGTGCTCGGGCGACATGCTGCTGGAGGCGCTGGTCGCTTGCGCTGGCGTAACGCTAAAGGCAGTGGCGACGGCGCTGGAGTTCAAACTCGGCGCCGCCACCGTGGAGGCCGAAGGCGATCTCGATTTTCGCGGCACCTTAGGCGTGGCAAAAGATGCGCCGGTCGGCTTCCGCGCCATCCGGTTGAATTTCAACCTCGACAGCGACGAGCCACAAGAGCGCGTCGACACACTGCTCAAGCTGACCGAACGCTATTGCGTAGTGTTTCAGACCATCAATACGAGGCCGGAACTGACGGTCAGCGCTCAGCGCTGAACGCGCGCCGCCGGCTACTCGCTTTCGCCCTCGTCGGCGAACGGCGAGGCGCTCGGCACGCACTGCACCGACCAGCCGGCCGGCGTTGGCTGCTTCTGATATTCGGTGACGGCGAAGGCGCACTGTTCGCGAGTGTCGAACGTGCTGGGCAGCACCACCATGCCGCCTTGCGGGCCGGCAATCACCAGATACCAGACCAGCGCTACGCTCGGAGCCGCCATGGGATTCCTCGTTTGTTGTGGGAGTCGGGCGATCCTATCAATTCTGGGCAACCGACGAAAGCTCGGCCGGGCGCGGTGGGTCGCCACAGCCGCGTGATGTCCTGCATTTGTTGGGCCGGCTCAGTTTACGGCAAAGCAGTAGAACAGGCCGTCGCCGCCGGTGCTCCTCAGTGCCTCCTGACTGCAGCCGCCGCGTGAAGCGTGAGAGGAATTCCACGATTTGGCGGCGGCCGAATCGTCGAGACCGGTGCGGTCGTGATGGCCCGTCATTACCGCACCTTCCGCTCCGCTGAGCGTCCAGTCGCCGCAGGTCTGGTCGGCAATTTTCGTGCCGTCGGGCTTGGAGCCGGTCAGCACGTCGTGCCGGTTGGGCTTGTCGCTGCGGCCGTTGACCACTTCGCCCTTTTCGTTGAGCGCCGTCTGCTTGGTGATGGCGTTGGCATCGCTATGCAGCGAAGCGACATCGTCCGCAATCTTGACGCCCTTGGCGTTGAACCACGGTCCCGTGCCAATGCGATCGCGCGCATCGGTGTCGCTGGTCGAGAAATAGGCGCGCCATGTCTTGCCCGCAACGCCCGCGGCTTCAGCCAGCGAGGCGCAATGCGCATCGGCGCCCGCGAGGCCGCCGAGATCGGCGCCCTTGCCCGAGCCGACGCTGGTGACGAAGAAGCTCATCGTCGCGTCCTGCGAGGATGCGACGCCGATGGCTGCCAGCGATGCAGCGGCGGTGACGAGAAGCAGTCTGCGCATAGTGGTCCTCCGTTTCGGAAAATCTGGCATTCCAATAACGGCGGCGGCGGCGCAATTCTTCCGTCGAAATGCGCGATGCATCTACTCCGGCTGCCGGTAGGCAACAAAGCGGTTGTGCTTGGCCTGGAAGATCAGCCCGGTTTCCTTAAGCGCCGGGCTGGCCAGCGGCACGATGCGTTTGGCGATCTCCTGGGGATGCGGCAGCGTCTCCGGATCCTCACCGGGCACCGCCTGCGCACGCATGGCGGTGCGGGTGGCGCCGGGATCGGCGGCATTGACCCTGAGGGCCAGGTTTTCCGTCTCATGCGCCCAGGAACGCATCATGGTCTCGACTGCCGCCTTCGACGCCGCGTAGGGCGCCCAGAAGGCCCGCGCCGAATGGGCGGCATTGGAGGAAAGCACGATGGCACGGCCTGCGTCGGAGAGCCTGAGCAACGGGTCGACCGAGCGGATCAGCCGCCATGTCGAGGTAACGTTGATGGTCATGACTTTCTCGAAAGTCTTGGCCTCGACATGGCCGATCGGCGAGATGACGCCGAGCACCGCCGCATTGGCGACCAGGATGTCGAGCTTGCCCCATCGCTCATGGATGGCGCCGCCCAGCCGGTCGATGCCGGCCATATCGGCGAGGTCGAGCGGCACCAGCGTCGCCTGTCCGCCCGTTGCCTTGATCTGGTCGTCGAGATCCTCCAGTCCGCCGACGGTGCGGGCAACCGCGATGACGTGGGCTCCAGCTGCGGCAAGTTCCAGGGCGATGAAGTAGCCGATGCCGCGCGAGGCGCCGGTGACGACTGCGACGCGGCCGGAAAGGTCGAGGCCAGGGGTGGGGATCATGCGAGGGCCTCCGTGAGTAGGCGTGAAACTCGGGAAGGCAATTGGTGTTCCGGCAATCCTACGCCCCGCCCGCCGCCAGCAGCGACAGCGTGCGCACATTGTCCGAACCTTCGAAATCGGCAAGCCGGGTCGGATATTGCCCGGTGAAGCAGGCGTCGCAGAATTGCGGCTGCTCATTGTCGCGGCCGGCCTCGCCGACGGCGCGGTAGAGCCCGTCGATCGACAGGAAACCGAGCGAATCGACGCGGATGAACTCGGCCATCTCTTCCACCGACATGCGCGACGCCAGCAGCTTCGACTTCTCCGGCGTATCGACGCCGTAGAAACAGGAAGCGCGCGTCGGCGGCGAGGCGATGCGCATGTGCACTTCCTTGGCGCCGGCATCGCGCACCATTTGCACGATCTTCTGGCTGGTGGTGCCGCGCACGATCGAATCGTCGACCAGCACCACGCGCTTGCCTTCGATCATGCGGCGGTTGGCGTTATGCTTGAGCTTGACGCCCATGTGGCGGATCGAATCGCCGGGCTGGATGAAGGTGCGGCCGACATAGTGATTGCGGATAATGCCGAGCTCGAACGGGATGCCCGCGGCCTGCGAAAAGCCGATCGCCGCCGGAGTGCCGCTGTCCGGCACCGGCACGACAATGTCGGCCTCGACCGGGCTTTCGAGCGCCAGCTCAGCGCCGATGCGCTTGCGCACCTCGTAAACGTTGCGGCCCTCGACCGACGAATCCGGACGCGCGAAATAAACATATTCGAAGATGCAGAAGCGGGTCTTCTGCGGCTCGAACGGAAACAGGCTCTCTATGCCTTTGGCGGTGACGACGACCATCTCGCCGGGCTTCAGGTCGCGCACGAAACGCGCGCCGATGATGTCGAGCGCGCAGGTTTCGGAAGCCAGGATCCAGGCGCCGTCGAGATCGCCGAGCACCAGCGGCCGGATGCCGAGCGGATCGCGGCAGCCGATCATCTTCTTTGAAGTCATCGCCACCAACGAGAAGGCACCTTCGACCTGGCGCACCGCATCGATGAAGCGCGAGTTGAGATCGCGTTCCCTGCTGGTGGCGACCAGATGCAGCAGTGTCTCGGTGTCGGAGGTCGACGAGAAGATCGCGCCCTGTTTCTGAAGCGCGCGCTGCACCGTCATGGCGTTGGTGAGGTTGCCGTTGTGGGCGACGGCGAAGCCGCCATCGGCGAGCTCGGCGAAAAACGGCTGGATGTTGCGCTGGCCGGCGCCGCCGGTGGTGGCGTAGCGCGTGTGGCCGATGGCGCGGTTGCCTTGCAGGCTGTCGATGACGCGCTGTTTGGTGAACGTATCGCCGATCAGGCCGACATGATGTTCGACATGGAACTGGGTGCCGTCATAGGAAACGATACCGGCCGCTTCCTGGCCGCGGTGCTGCAACGCATGCAGGCCGAGCGTGACGATAGCCGCAGCGTCCTGCCGGCCAAAAATACCGAACACGCCGCATTCGTCATGGAAATGATCGTCAGCCTCGGCGGAAAGCACGTCGTCTGCGTCTGCCATCTTCAGCTCCGCTAAAGTCGCTATATAGTGTGATGACGGCTCGAGAGCAACGTAGAGTTTGCGGCCTTCACATGATCGTCAGTTTGCCGGCGCCGGATTGGCCGGTGCATTGTCGGCCGGTGGCGCGTCGGTTTCGCTGCCGTCGGGCGCCGGAGCATCGTCGCCAGTTGCCGGTGCGTCCGCCGCGGGTGCATCCGCTGCCGGAGGTGTCTCGGCGCCGGTCTCGGGTGCCGGCTGATTCGGATTGAGCCTGTTGAGGATCGCGTTTTCCGGATCCTCGGGCAGCAGGCTTTCGAGCTTGGCGCCGATCGATTCGAGCAGCGGCCGCGACTTGGCATCGGCGACCCAGCCCGGAGCCTTGGGGCCGGCCAGCCAGTTGAAGAACAGCAGGGCCACCGCGACGACCAGGATGCCGCGCGCCGCGCCATAGAGGAAACCAAGCGTGCGGTCGAGCGCGCCGACCCTGGAATCGATGATCCAGTCGGCGAGCTTCATGGTGATGATCGAGACGACGATCAGCGCGACGATGAAGACGATGCCGGCGGCCACCACCATGGCAATCTTCTCATTGTCGACATAGGGCTGAACGTAAGGCAGGACCGGTTGATAGAAAAAGAACGCTGCCGCGGCCGCCGCTATCCAGGAGATGACGGATAGGACCTCGCGCGAAAAGCCGCGAACCATGGCGAGCATCGCCGAGACCAAGGTGAAGCCGACGAGAATTCCGTCAAGCAGCGTAATCGGCATGTCTTTTGCCCCACTTCATGAGCCGCGTCATTCTTGCTCGTCGGCGCGGCTGCGCCGTGAGCCGGCTATGCGCGCCACGAGATCGGCAAGCTCGGTGGGCTGGAAAGCGCCGGCCCCTATCCCCCCGGCAAGTTCCTCGCTGCCCAAGGGCAGAACCGCGCTTCCAAAACCCAGCTTTTCGGCTTCCTTCAGGCGCTGCTGCGCGTGCGCAACCGGCCTCACGGCGCCCGAAAGGCTGATTTCGCCGAAATAGACGCAATCGGCGGGAAGGGCAAGACCGGTGAGCGAGGAAACCAGTGCGGCCGCCACCGCCAGATCGGCGGCCGGCTCCGAGATACGGTAGCCGCCGGCGACGTTGAGATAGACGTCATGCGTGCCAAAGCGGACTCCGCAATGGGCTTCGAGAACGGCGAGGATCATCGACAGCCGGGCACCGTCCCAGCCGACGACGGCGCGACGCGGCGTGCCCAGCGACGACGGCGCCACCAGCGCCTGGATCTCGACCAGCACCGGCCTGGTACCCTCCATGCCGGCGAAAACCGCGGCGCCCGGCGCTTTCGCATGGCGTTCGCCGAGAAAAAGCTCGGATGGATTGGCGACCTCGCGCAGGCCCATATCAGACATTTCGAAGACGCCGATCTCGTCGGTCGGTCCGAAGCGGTTCTTCACCGTGCGCAGGATGCGGTAGTGGTGGCCGCCTTCGCCCTCGAAATAAAGCACCGCGTCGACCATATGCTCGACGACACGCGGCCCGGCGATCTGGCCTTCCTTGGTGACGTGGCCGACAAGCACAATCGCCGCGCCTGTGGATTTGGCATAGCGGATCATCGCCTGGGCGGCGGCACGCACCTGGGTGACGGTGCCGGGCGCCGAATCGGCCATGTCGGTCCACAAGGTCTGGATCGAATCGAGGATCACCAGGTCCGGCCGCTTGCCGTCGGCGATGGTGGCGAGGATGTCCTCGACGTTGGTCTCGGCGGCAAGCTCCACCGGAGTATCGGCGACGCCGAGCCGCTGCGCGCGGAGCCGGATCTGGGCGACCGCCTCTTCGCCCGAGACGTAGACGATGCGGTGGCCCTTGGACGCCAGTGCTGCGGCCGCCTGGGTCAACAGCGTCGACTTGCCGATGCCGGGATCGCCGCCGACCAGAAGGGCCGAGCCGCGCACGAAACCGCCGCCGGTGGCGCGGTCGAGCTCGCCGATGCCGGAAACGATGCGTGGCGCGTCCTCGATGTCGCCGGACAAAGTCGTGAGCACCACGGCGCGGCCCTTGCGCGCATTGCGGGTATTGGCCGGGCCCGAGCCGATGCCGCCGGACGTGCCCTCCTCGACCAGCGTGTTCCACTCGCCGCAGGCATCACATTTGCCAGCCCAGCGCTGATGCACCGAACCGCAATTCTGGCAGATGAACTGGACGCGCGATTTAGCCATGAAATCTCGCATACCTTAGAAGGGAGGCGGATCGAGAACGTCCGCATTTTCGGCCGGGATTTGGCGAGCGCGGATACAATTCAGTGTTTCTTGGCGAGAGCGCGTACTTCGGCAAGCGACTCATCGAGCAACTGCGGATTGGGCGACAGCATCTGGGTGTCGTAAATGGAGATCATGCCTTGAGTTTGGCCTGCAAACTCAGGCTGCGTTTTTCGCGCCTCCTCATCAATCGCGTCGACGTAAAACAAGAAATTTTGCCCAGCCAGAACAGGCACGCCGCATCCTCCCATGATCAGAGTGGTCGTGGAGATCACACCATTCGGTTCCGGGTTGCCCTTGAACACCTCCATTGTCTCGTAGCGAACGTTAACCAGTATCCGACCATCACCCTCATCGGCTGCGACAATTCCAAGCTTTGTCGGACTAAGCTCTGTGGCTGTCACCAAGCCTCGGAACACCAGGGCCGCCTCAGCAAATGTTCGTTGTGGCGTCCAGTTTGCAGGCATTGAACAAGCTGAAGCGACGTCAGGCAGGACAGCCGCGCTGACGAGCACGAGAGTCAGGCGGACAGAAAACCTGAAACGCTTACCCATGTTTACTCAAACCTCTCCGCAATATGATGCTCCTCGGCGAGGTCGGAGAAGCGGGTGAACTCGCCCTGGAAGGCGAGGCTGACCGAGCCGGTCGGTCCATGGCGTTGCTTGGCGACGATGACCTCGGCCTTGCCGCGCATCTCGTTCATCTCGTGTTCCCATTTGATGTATTCGTCGGTGCCCGGCTTCGGCTCGCGGTTCTTCAGGTAGTATTCCTCGCGGTAGACGAACATCACCACGTCGGCATCCTGCTCGATCGAACCCGATTCGCGCAGGTCCGAGAGCTGCGGGCGCTTGTCGTCGCGGCTTTCGACCTGACGCGACAGCTGCGACAGCGCGATGATCGGCACGGCAAGCTCCTTGGCCAGCGCCTTCAGGCCGGTGGTGATCTCGGTGATCTCCTGCACGCGGTTCTGCGAGGATTTGGCGCTCGACCCTTGCATCAGCTGGATATAGTCGATGACGATGACGTCGAGGCCGCGCTGGCGCTTCAGCCGCCGCGCCCGCGCCGAGAGCTGGGCGATCGAGATGCCGCCGGTCTGGTCGATGAACAGCGGGATCTTCTGCATGGTCTGCGAGCAGGCGACCAGCTTTTCGAAATCCATTTCGCTGATCTCGCCGCGGCGGATTTTCGACGACGGGATTTCGGTCTGTTCGGAAATGATGCGGGTGGCGAGCTGTTCCGACGACATTTCGAGCGAGAAGAAGCCGACGACGCCGCCATTTGCCGCCTTGAACGAACCGTCGGCCTGTTGTGCCGGCACATAGGCTTCGGCGATGTTGAAGGCCATGTTGGTGGCAAGCGAGGTCTTGCCCATGCCCGGGCGGCCGGCGATGATGATCAGATCGGACGGCTGCAGGCCGCCCATGCGGCGGTCGAGATCGCGCAGGCCCGTGGCGACGCCCGACAGGTGCCCGTCGCGCATGTAGGCGGCGTTGGCCATGTCGACGGCGGTCTTGACCGCGTCGGTGAAGCTCTCGAAACCGCCATCGTAGCGGCCGGTCTCGGCCAGTTCGAACAGGCGCCGCTCGGCGTCCTCGATCTGCTCGGATGGCGACATGTCCACCGGCGCGTCGTAGGCGATGTTGACCATGTCTTCGCCGACGGTGATCAGGGCGCGTCGCGTGGCGAGATCATAGATGGCGCGGCCGTAGTCGGCGGCATTGACGACGGTGACCGCCTCGACGGCCAGCCGTACCACATATTGCGCAACCGTCATGTCGCCGACCCTCTCGTCGGCCGGCAGAAAGGTCTTCAGCGTGATCGGCGTCGCTATCTTGCCCATACGAATGAGCTCGGCGGCGACCTCAAAGATCTTTCTGTGCAGCGGCTCGTAAAAATGGCCGGATTTCAGGAAATCCGACACGCGGTAGAAGGCGTCGTTGTTGACGAGGATGGCGCCGAGCAGCGCCTGCTCGGCTTCGATGTTGTTCGGTGCCTCGCGATAGAGCGGTGTTTCCGCCACGCCGAATTTTCGTGCTGCCTCTGCCATAACGTCCCCGATTTCGATGCCGGTCTCTCGATATCAGAACGGGATAGGTCGGTGATGACTTATCTGCATCAGTCTTCATTCAATCAGCTTCGGTGCCCGCGATTCACAGCCAAGATTTTTCGGTGGAAAGAATCTCGATTGACTCGAATCAAGACGGCGAGCCTAGCCGTTCTCGGGCGAGAACAAAACAGGAAAATAGCTGCCAATCACTCCGGCAGTGCGTCGCCCCAGTCGAGTCGCCGCGCGGCCTTGAACACATCGCCGTCACGTTTGGTGAACAGTTTCTCGTCGGCGCTGCCGTCCTTCTCGCAAAGTTTCAGCAGGACCTTGCCCGAGCCCGATTTCGGCGGTGCGATCACACGCGCCTGCGGCGGGGCAGCAGCGTGGCGGGAGGCAGCGACATAGATGAATTTCTCGTCCTCCCATGGCACGTCGGCATCCTTGGCCAGCCGGTGCAGGCGCGAACGCGCGACACGGCGCGAAAAATGGCACCAGTCGGGCGGCGCGAGCGGGCAGGGTGACTTATGCGGGCAAGGCGCAAGCACGTGCGCACCCGCCTCGATCAGCTGCCGGCGCACGGCAAGGATGCGCTGCCATCCGGCCGGCGTGCCCGGCTCGACGACCAGCAGCGTGTCGTCGGTCAGGTGCCAGAGCCGGTCGATCAGTTTTGGCAGCGACACCGGTCCGATCTCGTCCAGCACATAGGCGCAGGTGACAAGCTCGGCCGGCTTGAGATCGGCGAGATCGAGGCTGACATCGCCGGCCAGCCAGGCGACCCTGGCCGTCATCGCCTCAGCGGCAAGCGCCGCGCCGACCCGGCGCACCGCCGCGCTCGCCTCGATCAGCACCGCCTGCTCGAGGTCGGGCCAGAGATCGAGCGTAGCCCAAAGCACGGTCCCGGGGCCGGCGCCGACGTCGAGCAGGGTTTTGGGTGCATGATCGGGCCTTGCCTCGCCGACCGCATCGAGACTGGCACGGACAGCGGCATAGGTCGCCGGCAGCCGCGTCGCCAGATAGGCCTTGACCGCGATCTCCTCGGCCATATGCAGGCGGCCGTCGCGCAGTTCGGCGCGATAGCGGTCCGACAGCGTTTTTGCCGCTTGTTTCAGCGTCGGCAGCGGCACTTTTTCGAGGAGGCGCTCGACGCCCTGTCGAAGCGGGATAGGCAGTTCCATAGCTCAGGCACCCCGAGGTGCGAGCAGGATCACCGAGGCGCCAACGATGCAGAGCGCGGAACCCGCAAGGTCCCAGCGGTCGGGGCGCACGCCTTCCACCAGCCACAGCCATCCGAGCGAGGCGGCGATGTAGATGCCGCCATAGGCGGCATAGGCGCGGCCCTCAGCACTGATGTCTACCAGCGCCAGCAGGAAGCCGAACAAAGCGAGCGAGACCAGGCCTGGCGCCAGCCACAGCGGCGACTTTTCCAGCCGCCACCACGCCCAGATCGAAAAGCAGCCGGCGATCTCGGCAAGGGCAGCAACGATGTAGATGAGATAGGTCATGAAAAAAGTCTCGCGGCGACGGCGAGACCTTTTTCAGCGTGTGGGCCGGCAATGGCAAGCGGCAATGCGTGATCGCCGGCGGTCTATTCCATATCCGCCACCTTGCGGCGCCGGGCGGGCTTGGCGGCAGGGGCTTTTGGACGATGCCCCATGTCGCGCAGCTGCAACGCCTTCTCGCATTTGGCCATATAGTCACGAGACATCGGCAGCGTGTCGTTCTTCTTGGCGATTTGGATTTGGAAGACCACCAGATCCTGCCAGCGGAAAGCGGCTTCCGAGGCTGCCAGATAGAACTCCCACATGCGGCAAAACCGTTCGTCATAGATCGCCTTGGCCTTGTCGCGGTTGGCGGCAAAGCGCTGGCTCCAATGTCTCAGCGTCTCGGCATAATGTAGCCGCAGGACTTCGATGTCGGTGACGATGAGGCCCGACTTTTCGATCGCCGGCATCACTTCCGACAGCGAGGGGACGTAGCCGCCCGGGAAAATGTATTTGCGGATGAAGGCGCTGGTTGCCCACGGCGCGCCGGAGCGGCCGATCGTGTGCAGCAGCATGACGCCGTCCGGCTTCAAGAGCGTCGCCGATTTGTCGAAGAAGGTGCGGTAGTGGTTGACGCCGACATGCTCGAACATGCCGACCGAGACGACGCGGTCGAAGCGCTCGTTGATCTCGCGGTAATCCCTCACTTCGAAATGCACGCGGTTTTCCAGGCCTTGCGCATGGGCGCGGTCGGTGGCGACGCCATGCTGCTCGGTCGACAACGTCACACCTTGCACGTCGACGTCGAAGGACTTGGCGAGATAGAGACCGAGCCCACCCCAGCCGGAGCCGATGTCGAGCACCGTCTGGCCGGCCTTCAGCCTGAGCTTGGCGGCAATATGGCGCTTCTTGGCTGCCTGCGCCTCGTCGAGCGTCATGTCCGGCTGCTCGAAATAGGCGCAGGAATACTGCATGTCGCCGTCGAGGAAGAGCCTGTAGAGGTCGCCTGACAGATCATAGTGGCGCTGCACGTTGCGGCGCGCGCGCGCCGCCGTGTTGATCTGCTGCAGGCGGCGGAAAGCGTGACGCAGGCCTTCTATCGCCTTCGACCAGGTGGCATCGATGCCGCCGCTATCCATGTTCTGGAAGGCGATGCGCATCACCCCCAGCACGCCGCCCTCGAGTATGTCGAGCTCACCGTCCATATAGGCTTCCGGCACCGCCAGCATCGGATCGAAGCTGATGGCGCGCTCGGCATGCGTGGTCTTGATGTGCATGTGCACCAGATCGCCGCTGCCGTCACCGAAAGTCACGGAGAGGCCTTTCGGTCCGGTGACCTTGAGATTGCCGGTGCGCACCAGGCGGTCGAGAATGCGTTTCAGCAGAATATTCATGAACAAATGTCCCCTCTCGGTCAGACACGCTGTCTCGGCGCATGACCCGACAATCGAAATCGATTTCGGAAAGGATCATGCGCCGAACCAAAGTCCTCGTCCTTTGCGCGTCCAAACGACGCGCGGCGCTATAGTCTGCATCAAGATATAGGGGGTCGAAAAGTTCCGTTTGGCACAAAAAAGCCCGGGCGAGGCGCCCGGGCGTTGGTCCAGAAATGACTGGAAGCCGACGAAACGTTTTAAAGCGCCGCTCTGACGCCTTGTGACGTGCAATCAGCCGTTGTCTTCGCCGCCTTCGAACTCGGCATTGGGATCGAAGAAGTTGTCCGGGCGCGCATTGTCGTTGATGTCGTCGCCATAGATGGCTTCGGCTGTGGTCAGCGTCTCGCCCTTGGCCTGGCGCTCGGCTTCGTCGGCCGTGCGGGCGATGTTGATCGTGATGGTGACCTCGACTTCCGGATGCAGGGCGATCGCCACATTGGTCAGGCCGATGGTCTTGATCGGCTGGTTGAGTAGGATCTGGTTGCGGTTGACCGAGAAACCTTCCGCCGTCAGCAACTCGGCGATGTCGCGGGTCGACACCGAGCCGTAGAGCTGGCCGGTTTCGCCGGCCGAACGCACGGCGATGAAGCTCTTGCCGTCCAGCTTCTCCGAAATCTGCATCGCCTCGGACTTGCGCTCGAGGTTGCGGGCTTCGAGCTGGGCGCGCTGGCCTTCGAATTTCTTCTTGTTGGCTTCGTTGGCGCGCAGCGCCTTGCCCTGCGGCAGCAGGAAGTTGCGGGCGAATCCATCCTTGACCTTGACGGTATCGCCCATCTGGCCGAGGCGGGAAACGCGTTCGAGAAGAATGACTTCCATGATTTTGTTCCTTCGTTTGGGGCGCCAAGTCACTGGCATCGACGCCGAATTGTCTGGAACAGGTCAGGAAGCTGAGGGCGTCGCCGCCGATGTCGCTGTCCTGCCTGTCGCGGCAGTTAGAGGTCTTCACCTCAACCCGGGATTTGATGGCAACCCTGCGGCGCCCGTCGCCGTGGGAAAAGCGGGCGGCGAACCGCCCGCTGGCTAGACCATGATCCCGAAAAGTGGAAACCGGTTTTCGGATAAGATCATGGTCACCTAATCAGTGTTAGCGAACCACGTAGGGCAGCAGGCCGAGGAAGCGGGCGCGCTTGATCGCCTTGGCGAGCTCGCGCTGCTTCTTCTGGCTGACGGCGGTGATGCGCGACGGCACGATCTTGCCGCGCTCGGAAATATAGCGCTGCAGAAGACGCACGTCCTTGTAGTCGATCTTGGGCGCGTTGGCGCCGGAGAACGGGCAAGTCTTGCGGCGGCGGTGAAACGGGCGCCGGGTCGGGATCTGGTTGATGTCGACCATTATTCTGCACCCCCTTCAACAGCTTCGCGCGGACGGCGCGGGCCACGGTCTGCACCATCGCCACCGAAGCTGCGCGGCGGGCGATCGCCACGGTCGCCGCGATCGCGGTCGCCGAACGAGCGCGGGCCACGGTCACGGTCGCCGAAGCCGCCGCGTTCCGAGCGCTCTTCGCGCTTCTGCATCATTGCCGACGGGCCTTCCTCATGCGCATCGACCTTGATGGTGAGGAAACGCAGCACATCCTCGGACAGGCCCATCTGGCGCTCCATCTCGTTGAGCGCGGCCGGCGGGCAGGTGATGTCCATCAGCGTATAGTATGCCTTCCGGTTCTTGTTGACCCGGTAGGTGAGGGACTTCAATCCCCAGTTCTCGACCCGGCCGACGGACCCGCCATTCGCGGAGATGACGCTCTTGTACTGTTCGACAAGCGCATCGACCTGCTGCTGCGAGAGGTCCTGCCGGGCAAGAAACACATGTTCGTAAAGAGCCATATTGTTCTTTGCCTTTCTTCGTTTCTCTCCCGGTCCCGGCGGCAAAAGCCTCTGCAACTTCTCTGACCCGGCGATCCCTGGCTGGGCGGGGAAGAAAGGAGCATGACGAGACGGTCGAGAGCGGAGACACGGGAGGCGGAAGCGCTTCTGGCTCCACACGAAGGTTTCGAAAAACCTCCGGCCCTCCGTTCAGCCCCCAGCAAGGACCGGCAGATTGCGGGCGTCTATACAGGAATTTGGCCGCAAGACAAGGGCGAGCCGAAAAACCGCCGCGCTCAGGACGACATGTCGCGCATCTTCAGCTTGTATGCGGGACCCGCTTGTTCACCGTCTCCGGGAAGAAATCGGGCGCTGCACGGCGCTTGCCGAACATCATGTCGTATTGCAGCAGACGGAAATCGCGAATCGCCGGGTCGATTTGCTTCTTGCGCGCCCAGTCGGGCGTGTCCTCGCCCGTCGGCGTCAATAACAAATTGCGGTCGACGACGCTGTAGCGCTCGCGCATCTGGCCGAGGAAGCCGGTGTAATAGGGGTGGCTGATCCCGGCCGTGGTCAGGATATGGTAGGGCAGGAAAGCCGGGCTTACCGCACCCATATCCGCGGCCGGCCCGGTGCGGTTCGACCATACCACCAGCGGCGTCTTGTGATGCAGCAGCATCTGGTCGGGCGGCTCCTTGCGCGGCGCGACGTTATCCCTAAGGAAGCCGGTCTCGACATAGACCGGACCGAGCGGCGGCAGATGGTCGCCGAAGAAGGCGATGACCGTCGGTCGCCGCCGGTTCTTCGCCCATTCGATGAGGCGCTCGAGGCTCTTGTCGGCGTCGGATGCGCCTTCCGTGAAGCTCAGCAGCGAATCCTTTGCCCACTGGCTGGTCGGAGCCTGCACCTTGTGGGTCGGATTGTAATAGCGATTCGGTTCGTAGGGTCCGTGGTTTTGCAGGCTGACGGCGAAGTAGAAGAACGGATCGTCCGTGGCGTCGGCTTCGCGGATGATCTCGTCGGTCATCGCCGCGTCCGACGTCAGCGGCCCGCGCTTTTCGAGATATGGCATGTTTTCTTCGGACTTGAAGTCATCGAAGCCGAAATCGGCATAGACCGGCGTTCGGTTCCAGAACCAGCTTGTACCCGGATGGATGGCGCGCGTCTCATAGCCCTGGCTCTTCAGGAACGTCGCCATCGACGGCACCGGCGCGCGGACATATTGCTGGTAGGGGATACTGCCGGCCGGCAGGAAGGCGTTGGAAAAGCCGGTCAGCGCCTCGAACTCGACATTGGCGGTCATGCCGCCGAATTCGGGCGAGAACACGTGACCGGAGCGAAGCGCCCGCACATTGGGAATCGGATCGGGCGTGATGGTGACGCCGGGCAGTTCGGTCGGATCCCAGAAGGATTCGCTCATGACGATGATGATGTCTGGCTTCTCGGCCGGCACCGATGCCTTCACGCCAGATCTTTCGATCGCCGCGATCGCCTTGTCGGAGTAGCCGGCAGGCGCGGGGACATGGGCCATTGGCACGTTGAGGGCGAAGGCCAGTGCGAAGCCGTTGGAGGCGTAATTTTCCTTCTGGTCCCACATGATCGGGATGATTTGCAGCCGGTCGCGGGTCCACGAGAACGTCGCGTAATCCATGATCGACACGAAGAAGGCGAGCAGCGGCACGGTCAGCGTCAGCCGGGCCAGGCGCCCCTTGCGACCGAGCGCCGGTACCCGGCGGCGCCACAGCCGCCAGCCATAAACGAGCAGCGAGAGGCTGCCGACGATGCCGACCGCCAGAGCGATGGCGGTTCCCGGACGTTCGCGCACCAGCAGCGGCATCAGCGCCACGATCTGACGTGAATAGAGGAAATCGGTCGGATAGAGCGGATCGCCGAGATAGAGCGATTTCTGGTGGCCGACAAAGGCTAGCGCCAGCGTCAGCGGCGCGACGATCATCAGGCTCTGGTGGCTGCGGCCGAGCACGGCATCGAGGCCGATCAGGATCAGCGCGAAGATGATGATGGTGGTCCAGCCGGGCTTGAAGGGCTGCAGGAAGAAGCCGACGGTGCCGGCAAAGTCGCCGCGCACGATCAGTTCGATGGCAAAAACCAGGATGGTGGCGGCGAGAAGGCTGACGAGGCCATAGCGGATAACAGGCCATTTCCGGCCCGGCAGATAGCCGGTGGCCGGATCGCCTTCCAGAAACTGTGGCGCGGATTTGCCAACGCCTTTCTTGATCCTTGCCACCTTACAATTCCCCCGACCATACACAAAAGTGTCATTGAGCTGTCATGGATATGTCACGAAAAGCTAGCGTCTGTGGCTGAAATAAGAAGAGCCAGCAAACGAATCGTGAGCGATTTTCATCATGAGTGATCGAAAAAAAGCCTTTTGGAACAGGTACTCGGCCAGCGATACCGAGCCGGAGCGGCCCGGGTCGGGCTGCTAGCGGACTTGACTTGTCCGCCCGCCTTGCGTCACAGGCAGGAAAAATCAGCCGCTTGGGAGGCACGCATGGCAGTCGCATTCACCTTTCCGGGACAGGGCAGCCAGGCTGTCGGCATGGGCAAGGACCTCGCCGACGCCTTTCCGGAATCGCGGAAGATCTTCGAAGAGGTTGACGACGCGCTCGGCGAAAACCTGTCGAAGCTGATCTGGGAAGGGCCGGAAGAGAGGCTGACGCTGACCACCAATGCCCAGCCGGCGCTGATGGCTGTGTCGCTCGCCGCCATCCGGGCGCTGGAATCGCGCGGCCTCTCGCTGAAGCACAAGGTCGCCTATGTCGCCGGCCACTCGCTCGGCGAATATTCGGCACTTGCCGCCGCCGGTTTCGTTTCGGTCGCCGATGCCGCCCGGCTCTTGCGTATCCGCGGCAATGCCATGCAGGCGGCTGTGCCGGCCGGCGAGGGCGCCATGGCGGCCATCATCGGGCTGGAACAGGCCGATGTCGAAGCCGCCTGCGCTGAAGCGGCCAAAGATTCGATTTGCCAGATCGCCAACGACAATGGCGGTGGCCAACTGGTGATCTCCGGCGCCAGGGCGGCCGTCGAGCAGGCGGCGAAGCTGTGCACGGAAAAGGGCGCCAAGCGGGTGCTGATGCTGCAGGTCTCGGCGCCCTTCCATTCGGCGCTGATGGCACCGGCGGCCGAGGCCATGCGCGAGGCGCTGGCCGGCGTGACGAAGAACACGCCGTTCGTACCCGTGGTCTCCAACGTGTCGGTCACGCCGTCCAGCGATCCGGATGCGATCGCCCACCGCCTGGTCGAACAGGTGACGGGGCGCGTGCGCTGGCGCGAAACGGTGGAATGGTTTGGTGCCAACGGCATTGCGACGCTGTACGAGGTGGGCGCCGGCAAGGTGCTGTCGGGACTGGCGCGGCGCATAAACCGCGACATCGCCACCGGCGCCGTCGGCACGCCAGCCGAAGTCGAGGCGGCGTTGGTGGCGCTCGATTGAACCATGCGCGTCCGGCTGATGCGGGCGCTTGAATTCTTGGCCTCGTCGGGATATGTGAATACATGTATTCACAGGAGATCGGAATGCCGACATCAATCCGACTTGCCCCCGAAATCGAAGAGCGTCTGGATTTTCTCGCGGCCAGGACTGGCCGCAGTAAAGCTTATTATCTGCGCGAACTCATCGAGCGCGGTCTTGAGGACGTGGAAGACTATTACCTCGCGGCCGAAGTGCTGGAGCGGATCAGAAGCGGCGACGAGGACGTCATGACAGCCGAGGACTTCTGGCGTGGCCTGGACGCTTGAATATGCCCGCTCGGCGCGCAAATTTATTGAAAAACTGGATCCGCAGACACGTCACCGGCTCCGCGACTTCATCGAGAACCGTATTGCCGCCCTCGACAATCCGCGTGAAGCCGGCAAGCCGCTGAAGGGACCGTTAGCGACTTTTTGGAGGTACCGGGTTGGGGATTATCGAATTATCTGCGATGTGCAGGACAAGCGGCTCGTCATTCTGGTGGTTACAATAGGCCACCGCAGTGATGTCTACAGGTAGCCACATTCGCCGGCCTGTCCGATTTGGAAGAGGATCAAAGACATGTTCGAATTGACCGGCCGCAAGGCGCTCGTCACAGGCGCATCGGGAGGCATCGGCGAGGCTATCGCCAGGGTGCTGCATGCGCAGGGCGCTGTCGTCGGCCTGCACGGCACCCGCGTCGAGAAGCTGGAAACGCTGGCGGCCGAGCTCGGCGACCGGGTCAAGCTGTTCCCGGCGAACCTTTCCAATCGCGACGAGGTTAAGGCGCTCGGCCAAAAGGTCGAGGCCGATCTCGAAGGCGTCGACATTCTCGTCAACAATGCCGGCATCACCAAGGACGGGCTTTTCGTGCGCATGGCGGACGCCGACTGGGATTCGGTGCTTGAGGTCAATCTGACCGCCGTGTTCCGGCTGACCCGCGAACTCACCCATCCGATGATGCGGCGCCGGCATGGCCGCATCATCAACATCACCTCTGTGGTTGGCGTCACCGGCAATCCCGGCCAAACCAACTACTGCGCCTCCAAGGCCGGCATGATCGGCTTTTCCAAGTCGCTGGCGCAGGAGATCGCCACGCGCAACATCACCGTCAACTGCGTCGCCCCGGGCTTCATCGAATCGGCGATGACCGACAAGCTCAACGACAAGCAGAAAGAGGCGATCATGGCGGCGATTCCGACACGGCGCATGGGCACCAGCGCCGAAGTCGCCTCCGCCGTCGCTTACCTCGCTTCCAACGAAGCCGCCTATGTCACCGGCCAGACCATTCACGTCAATGGCGGCATGGCGATGATTTGACAGTTGCGGGAAACACCCCTTTTCGCCTTGGAGCCCGGCCGATTTTCGTGTAATGCGGCCCGCAACCCGGCGGTTCGGGCAAAAACCGGTCCGGTGCCGTTGCGTTTCCGACAGGACCATCTTTCAGCTTGATTAGCGGCATTCTGCCCGCTAACGAAGACAGACAAACAAAAGACGAGGATGCCCAAATGAGTGACACCGCAGAGCGCGTCAAGAAGATCGTTATCGAGCACCTTGGCGTCGATGCCGACAAGGTGACGGAGCAGGCGAGCTTCATCGATGATCTGGGCGCGGACAGTCTCGACACGGTCGAACTCGTCATGGCGTTCGAAGAAGAATTCGGCGTCGAGATCCCGGACGATGCGGCCGAAACCATCCTGACTGTCGGCGATGCGGTGAAGTACATCGACAAGGCTTCGGCCTGACGCTATTTGCAGTCATCACCGAGGAGGACCTGCGATGAGGCGTGTCGTCGTCACGGGCCTTGGGCTGCTTTCGCCGTTCGGCGCAGGCTTTGAGCACGGCTGGAAGGAACTTCTGACCGGCCGCAGCGCAGCCAAGCGGATCACCGAGTTCGAGGTGGAGGATCTTGCCTGCAAGGTCGCCCACGTCATCCCGCGCGGCAATGGTGAGAATGCCACCTTCAATCCCGAGACCGTTCTCGAGCCGAAGGAACTGCGCAAGATCGGCGACTTCATCCTCTACGGGATCGCGGCCGCCGACGAGGCGCTGAAGGATTCGGGGTGGGCGCCGAAGACGCATCAGGAGCAATGCGCCACCGGCGTGCTGATCGGCTCCGGCATCGGCGGCATCGAAGGCATCGCCGAGAACGCGATGATCCTGAAGGAGCGCGGTCCGCGCCGCATCAGCCCGTTCTTCATCCCCGGCCAGATCATCAATCTTGTATCCGGCCAGGTTTCGATCCGGCATGGGCTGAAAGGCCCCAACCACGCCGTCGTCACGGCTTGCTCCACTGGTGCGCATGCCATCGGCGATGCCGCCCGGCTGATCATGTGGGGCGATGCCGACGTGATGGTCGCAGGCGGCACGGAAGCGCCGGTGACGCGGCTGTCGATCGCCGGCTTCGCCGCTTGCCGGGCGCTGTCGACCGACCGCAACGACGCTCCGGAAACGGCCTCGCGTCCCTATGACCGCGACCGCGACGGCTTCGTCATGGGCGAGGGCGCCGGCGTCGTCATTTTGGAGGAACTGGAACACGCCAAGGCGCGCGGCGCCAAGATCTATGCCGAGGTCACCGGTTACGGCTTGACCGGCGATGCCTATCACATCACCGCGCCGGCCGAAGATGGTGACGGCGCCTTCCGTTGCATGGTTGCGGCGCTGAACCGGGCCAAGCTGACGCCCGCAGACGTCGACTACATCAATGCGCACGGCACCTCGACCATGGCTGACACGATCGAACTGGGCGCCGTCGAGCGGCTGGTCGGCAACGCCGCTTCGAAAATATCGATGTCGTCGACCAAGTCGTCGATAGGCCACCTTCTGGGTGCGGCGGGCGCCGCCGAGGCGATTTTTTCGATCCTCGCCATTCGCGACAACATCGCGCCGGCCACCATCAATCTCGACAACCCGGAGCGCGAATCGGCGATCGACCTGGTGCCGCACAAGCCGCGCGCCCGCCAAATCGACGTGGCGCTGTCCAATTCTTTCGGCTTCGGCGGCACCAACGCCTCGCTGGTCTTCCAGCGCTACAATGGCTGACCGGTCCGCCGACCGGCACGGTCTATGCGTGTCGTCAATTTTGCCATATTCGCTCCTACTGTGCCCAAGGGGATTCGTTGCAAGACCAAACGGTAGGGCGCCATGAGCACAAATTCGGCGGACAACGGGCAATTCGGGCAACGGTCCGCACCGTCGGGTCCGATCGTGCCGAAAACGGCCAGCGAGGCATTGCGGCCTGAAGCCGGCACGCCGCCGCCCAAGCGCTCGCGCGCCTCGCGCAGCCAGTTCGTCGTGTTCATGAACTTCGTCATCTCCCTGGTGATGCTGTTGGTTCTGGCGGCTGGCTTTGCATTGTATTTCGGCAAGCAGGAATTCAACGAGCCCGGCCCTTCGGCCAATGCCGACACCTTCCTGGTCAAGCCGAATACCGGCGTCCAGGAGATTGCAGAGCAGCTCGAGCGGCGCGGACTGATCAGCGATGCGCGCATCTTCCGCCTTGGCGTGCGCGCTTTTGGCAATGATTCCGCCCTGAAGGCCGGCGAATACGAGATCAAGCCGCAGGCCTCGATGCGCGACATCATGGAGTTGCTGAAGAGCGGCAAGTCGGTGATGTATTCGCTGACCGTCCCCGAGGGGCTGACGGTCGAGCAGGCGCTGCAGCGCATCGCCGACCAGGCAGCGCTCGACGGCGATATGCCGGGGACCATTCCACCCGAGGGCAGCCTTGCTACCGACACGCTGCGTTTCACCCGCGGCGCGACACGCCAGCAGATGGTCGAAAAGCTTTTGGCGGACCAGAAGAACCTTGTCGAGGAAGTCTGGCAGCGGCGCGCCCCCGATCTGCCTCTGGCCAGTGTCGAAGACTTCGTCACCCTGGCTTCGATCGTCGAGAAAGAGACGGGCAAGGGCGACGAACGCTCGCGGGTCGCGGCGGTCTTCCTCAACCGGTTGGCCAAGGGCATGCGGCTGCAGTCCGATCCGACCATTATCTACGGCCTGTTCGGCGGCAAGGGCAAACCCGCCGACCGCCCGATCTATCAGTCTGACATCAAGAAGCCGACGCCCTACAACACTTATCTGATCAACGGCTTGCCGCCGACGCCGATCGCCAATCCTGGCCGTGCGGCACTGGAAGCCGTCGCCAATCCGTCGAAGACCGACGACCTGTATTTCGTTGCCGACGGCACCGGCGGTCACGTCTTTGCCGCGACGCTGGCCGAGCACAACGAGAACGTCGCCCGCTACCGGGCGCTGCAGAAGGAACTGGCCGATGAAGCCGCTAAGGCCGGTGCTGCCAAGGCCGACGCCGCCAAGGTGGAAGGTCAGACCGACGCGCCGGTTGACGACGGCGATGGCGACGCCGGAGCGGCGGCGCAGTAGCGCCCGGACGGTTGTGAAGTCGTCCCTCCGATTCGTCTGACGGCCGGGACGTGCTGATTTTGTCATCAGGAGCGCCCTGCGTCCGATTCGACGCGAACAGGCGCTCCGGATTTTTTGAAGCCGCGCACGATCTGGCCCGGAACCGCTTCCGGGATCATGCGCCAGGGGGAAGCAAGGGCATCATGAATTTGCAGAGCATGACCGGTTTTGCACGGGCCGTCGCCGAACATGACGGCACGTCGATCGCCTGGGAGGTGAAGTCGGTCAACGGCAAGAGCGTCGAGGTCAGGCTGCGGCTGCCGCAAGGCCTCGAGCGGCTTGAACCGGCCGCCAGGCAGACGGTGCAGAAGCGCTTTGCGCGCGGCAATTTCCAGGCAACGCTGACCGTCGGCCGCGCAGCCGGCCAGCAGGCGCAGCCCGTGGTCAACGAGGCCTTCCTGAGAGATCTGGCGGGGCTGGCCAAGCGGCTGCAGGAGATGTTCGGCGCAGCGCCTGCGACAGCCGACGGGCTGCTTTCGCTGCGCGGCGTGCTCGACATCCCCGAAACCGTCGAAACCGAAGAGGCGCGGGCGGCGCTCGACAGCGCGATACTCTCGGCGCTCGAAGTGGCGCTGGGCGGGCTGGAGCAGGCACGCCAGGGCGAGGGCACCGCCCTGCGCTCGCTGCTGTCCGGTCATATCGACGCTATCGAAGCGCTGACGCTGCGCGCCGAGGCCGATCCGTCGCGCGAGCCGGCGGTGATCCGCGAACGGATTACCGAGCAGGTGCGGCTGCTGATGGATGCCTCCGCCAATCTCGACGCCAGCCGGTTGCATATGGAAGCGGCGTTCCTGGCCACCAAGGCCGACATCCGCGAGGAGATCGACCGGCTGAAGACACATGTGGCATCCGGCCGGGTGCTGCTGGCAGGCGGCGGCGCCATCGGCCGCAAGCTCGATTTTCTGGCGCAGGAATTCAACCGCGAATCGAATACGCTGTGTTCGAAGTCGAACGCCGCTGCGATCACCGCCATAGGGCTGGAGCTGAAGGCGGTCGTCGACCAGTTTCGCGAACAGGTCCAGAATCTGGAGTAACCCTGATGGTCGCCAAGGAGCCTATGGTTGCCAGGGATTTGGGTTCCCGCATTCGCCGCCGGGGTTTGATGCTCGTGCTGTCGTCGCCGTCCGGCGCCGGCAAGTCGACGATCGCGCGCAATCTTCTGGAAAGCGATTCCAGTCTCGAGCTGTCGGTTTCCGTCACCACGCGGCCGCGCCGCGGCAGCGAGATCGAAGGCGTCCACTATCATTTTCGCACCATGCGTGAGTTCGAGCGGCTGCGCGATTCGGACGAACTGCTTGAATGGGCCGAAGTGCATGGCAATTGCTATGCCACGCCGCGTGAGCCGGCCGAATTGGCGCTGGCACAGGGCCGCGACATGTTGTTCGACATCGACTGGCAGGGCGCCCAGCAACTCAAGGAGAAGATGCGCGCCGACATCGTCTCGATCTTCATCTTGCCGCCCTCGATGAAAGAGTTGAAGGCGCGGCTGAAGCGCCGCGCCGAGGACCAGGAATCGGTGATCGAGACGCGTCTGAAGAACGCTCGCAACGAGATCGAGCACTGGAAGGAATATGATTTCGTCATCATCAACGACGATCTCGACCGTGCCTTCGCCGAGGTACGCGGCATAGTCATCGCCGAGCGGCTCAGACGCGACCGCCGGCCCGGGCTGTTCGATTTCGTCTCGGGGCTGCTCGATGAGAAGACGGACTAGGGGCCGCCGCAATCACACCGCGTTGGTCAGTCGCACGAATTCCTCGACGCTCAAGGTTTCCGCCCGCCGCATCGGATCGATGCCGGCGCGGGTGAGCAGGGCTTCGCCGCCGAGGCTCCTGACGCTCTGCCGCAGCATTTTGCGGCGCTGGCCGAAGGCCGCTTCGGTAACGCGGCCGAGCTTCTTGACCTCGGCGGGCAGCGGATTTGCCCGCGGCACCAGATGCACCACCGACGACACCACCTTGGGCGGCGGCGTGAAGGCTTGCGGCGGCACGTCGAAAGCGATTTTTGCCTCCGTCCGCCAGCCTGCCAGCACGCCCAGCCGGCCATAGGCATCGCTGCCGGGGCGGGCGACGATGCGCTCGGCCACCTCGCGCTGGAACATAAGCGTCATCGATGCGTAAAAGGGCGGCCACTCGGCGACGGTCAGCCAGCGTATCAAAAGTTCGGTGCCGATATTGTAGGGCAGGTTGGCGACGATCCTCACAGATCCATTGCCTCCATGTGCGCCTTCGGCAAGCGCTGCAAAATCCGTCTTCAACGCGTCGCCGGCAATGATTTCCAAACGGCCCGGATAGTGATCTGACACCTCCGCAAGCGCTGCCAGGCAGCGCTCGTCGCGCTCGATGGCGATGACCCGAGCCGCGCCGTGGGACAGCAGCGCCCGGGTCAGGCCACCTGGACCCGGACCGACCTCGATTACCGTGGCGTCGGTCAGGTCGCCGGCGGCACGCGCGACCTTGCCGGTAAGGTTGAGGTCGAGCAGGAAATTCTGGCCGAGCGCCTTTTTTGCCTGCAACCCATGGCGTTCGATCACCGCGCGTAACGGCGGCAGCCCGTCGGTGCTCATGCGACCGCTCTCATGCAAAGCCTCATGCGGCGGCAGCCTTCGCCCCGATGTCGGCAAGCCTGCGGGCGAGCCTGAGCGCCGCGATCAGGCTGTCGGTCCGGGCTATGCCCTTGCCGGCGATATCGAAAGCGGTGCCGTGATCCGGTGAAGTGCGGATGAAGGGTAGGCCGAGCGTAACGTTGACCGCCTCGTCGAACGCCAGCGCCTTGGCCGGGATCAGCGCCTGATCGTGATACATGCACAGCGCCACATCGTAGCCGGCTCGGGCGCGGGCGTGGAACAGCGTATCGGCCGGCAGCGGCCCGAAAGCGTCGATGCCCTCCGCCCTCAGCCTTTCGATCGCCGGGCGGATGATGCGCTCGTCCTCGGCGCCCATCGCGCCGCCTTCACCGGCATGCGGATTGAGGCCGGCAACGGCAAGCCGCGGCTTGGCAATGCCGAAGCGATATTCGAGGTCGGCGGCGGTGATGCGGGCGGTCGCGACGATCAATTCCGTCGTCAGCGCTTCCGGCACCTCGCGCAGTGCAATGTGGATGGTGACCGGAACCGTGCGCAACTCGGGACCGGCAAGCATCATCACTGGCATCGCTTGTGCGCCGGTGTGGAGCGTCGCCAGATGCGCCAGATATTCAGTGTGACCGGGAAAACGGAAGCCGGCATCGTAGAGCGGCTTCTTGGCGATCGGGCACGTAACGACCGCCGCTGCGCGACCGCCAAGGCAGTCGTCAACAGCGCGGTCGATGGCCTCGATGATACCGGCGGCGTTGGCCGGGTCCGGCCGGCCGGGGTCGTCGACGAAGCGGGCGGCAAGCGGCATGACGGGCAGGGCGCGCCCAAAGACGCGCTCCGCTTCGGCTGGCACTGTCTCCGTGATTGGCACATCGGCGCCGAGCAGGCGCGCCCGTGCGGCAATCAGCGCCGGATCGGCTATAAGGTAGAAGGGCGGCACACCGGCGCTGTCGCGCGCCTGCCAGGCGGCAATGGCGATTTCCGGCCCGACGCCGGATGGATCGCCGGCGCTCAGCGCCAGCGCTGCCTCTGGCGACTTCAGCGCTCGACGATGCGGGCTTTCTTCCGCAACTCCTCGACATATTTCGTGGAGAGCCCATCGGCGTCCTTGCCACTCGAGCCTTCGCTCTGGAACACCATCTGGGCGGCCTTGTCGTCGGACACTTCGCGAGACGAGCAGATGCCGATGAACTCGACGCCGCGGTCTGTTTCGCGCGTGGGGGTGGCGCCGCCGACCTTGGTGGCCTTGATCTGGTCGGCCCAGTCCGGCGGCAATTGCGGCGCCAGTATCCGGCCGAGATCGCGAACAGTGACGTCGATCAGGCCCTTGGCGAATTCGCGCGAGGTGTTGCAGCCGTTGAAGCGGGCGCGCATGGCGTCGGCCTCGCGCTTGCGCTTGGACAGCGTCGCGCTGCGCTCGGCCGCCGGCACGACGAAAATGACCTGCTGCAGCATGTACTCCATGGCGGTCGGCTTGTTGCCGCCCTTGTCGAGCATGCGCCTGACTGCGTCCTGCTCGCTCACGGAGCCGCCGCTCTCTGAGCGATGGCGCGCGGTCAGCGCCTGGTTCCAGGCCATCTGGGAGCGGATGAACTCCTTGAAATGCTCCTTGCCGACGCCGGACTGCGCCATGACGCCATCGAGTTGCTTGAGCTGCATCTTGTTGGTCGTGGCAAAGCGCTGATAGGCAGCCTCGACCTGGGCGTCGCTGATGCGGATGCCGAGACGCTTGGCTTCGGCGACGCGCAGCGTCTGCTCGATCATTTCCTCGGCGGCATTGCCCTTCTTGCGCTGCAGGCGCAGGAAGGCAGCCCGATGCTGGATGTCGCCAGTGGTAATCGGTACGTTGTTGACGACGTATTTGATCTGGCTGGCGAAAGCCGGCGGCGTCATCATGGTGATCGAGGCTGAGGTCGCCGCCACCAGCAGCGCGAACCCTGCCGAAAAGAGGTATTTCCTCATCGAAAGCATCCCAATCCTATCTCGGTTGCGGCCCAATTTTATCGCATTTTGAGGGAACTGGAACCCGTGCCTGCCCTATGCGGCGAAACGATGTCGTTAGCTGCGATGTGCGTCCACTTTGACGCACGACGTATGCTCAAGACACTTTGAATTTTTCGGGGCTGGTGCGTTGGCCGGCCGCCCGTTCCGCCTGTCCGTTATTGGCCAGTGGTCTGCTACTGTACAGTGTTGAAGGAGCTTTGCGTCGAGCCGAAATCGCCGAGCGTGCGAAACGACAGGTTGAAACCGATATTCTGCGACACTTCCTTGGTGCTCAGGTCGCGGGATTCCGAGAACGTCATCAAGTAGGTGAAGCAATCATCACTATAGGCAAAGCCGACCCCGTCCTTGACCAGGACGCTTTGCTCGAGATCGTAGGTGCCGGTACCGAAGACACGCCAGTTCTCGGCAAGTTGCGCCGAGGCGCCGAGCGTGACCTCGTGACGATCGGTCGTAAAACCATAGAGCGGCTGAGCCTGGATGAAGGCGTATTTGGCGCTGAACGAAATCGGCAGGCCGGAATAGGCTGCCTTCACCTCGGCGCGGCGAATCTCGAAGCTCTGCTCGTCGAAGCGGCCGCTGACCGAGCCGGAAAGCCCGCCGGGGCTGTTGAAGCCGACAAGGCCGACATAATCGGAGCTCGCGGTCTCCAGGCCCGAATCTTCGCCGACGTTGACCAGGTCCGGCGCGTCGAAGGAGTTCTGGCCGTCAAGCTGGTAGGATTGGCCGAATAGCGCGTTGGTGCTCCAGCCATTGTCATAGGCGCCGGAATAGCGCAGCCCGACATTGGCGCGCGTGCCGCCTTCCAAGCGGTCGTAGCCGGAGAACTTGTCGCGCTCGAACAATGTCGTGGCATCAAAGACGAAGCTCTGCGCGTCCTCGTTGGGAACAGCGAGGCCGCCGACATATTGCTCGTTCGGACGCACGAACACCTGCGCCATCGGCTCGAAGATGTGACTGGAACTGGTCGACGAGAACAGCACCGGCCAGCGCATTTCCAGTCCGGCGGTTGCCATGAAGCGGGCGAGCGACGATCGCGTATCGTCGTCGACGCCGAGGTTAGACGCCATCTGATTGATGGCATTGAGCGATCCCGAAGAGGCGTTGACATAGCCGGCATCGCCGCGCAGCGCCAAAAGGGGCGTCAGCAGCAGCCCGCCATCGGTGGTGAAGGTGCGCTTCCATTCCGCTTCGGCAGTGAGACGGCCCGATTGGCCCTCGATGCCGCGTACACTGGTGACGGACGCAGCGTTGTTCGGATCGGCAAGGGCCCTATCCAGCCTGTCGCGGCTGATAGCCTGCGCGTTGACATTGAGCGACAGCTGCCCGCCGCCCACCGCCATGTCGGGGATGTAGGCGTAGTCGAGCGAGGGCAGCACCCAGGGCTGTTTGCCGGCGCGCGCGGTCGGATCGTCAGGAAGTGCCTCTTCCTGGACCACAAAGCGCATGGCGCGCACGTCGAAATAGTTGCGGCCGTTGAGGCCGGTCAGGTAGATCGAGGAGCGATGCACGCTATCGCCGAAGTCTTCGATGGCGTAGGTGCGTGAGAAGTTCTTGTCGGTCTGCAGCAGGACATCCCAGCCGAAGTCCCAGCGCGGATTGATAGCGAACTGGCCCTTGGTGCCCATCATGCCGCGGAACTCGTTTGGGTCGCCGGCCGCACCCGAATCGACATTGCGCCCCTCGTCGTCGATAAACTCGTCGGGATCCTCTTGCCGGATGCCGGCGATCTTCAGACTGTACTGGCCGTTATTGAAGCGCTGGCGCCACTCGGCTTCGCCGAGAAAGCCCTGCTTGGTATAGCCGCTGCCGGTGACGGTGAGGTCGTAGGTTGGTGAGAGCGCGAAATAATAGGGGACTTTGACGCCGAGGCCGAGGTCGCTCTTGTAAGCGATGCTGGGGATCAGGAAGCCGCTCTTGCGCTTGACGGTCGGGTCGGCAATCTCGAAGGCCGGCAGATAGGCGAGCGGAAAGCCGAAGAACTCGAAATTCGAATTCTCGAAGCGAACCGTCTTCTTTTCGCCGTTCCAGATGATCTTTCTGGCCTTGATGCGCCAGGTCGGCGCTTTGTCCGGCTTGTCCTCGCATGGCTCGCAGGCCGTGTAGACGCCGTTGTGGAACGTCGTCAGCACGCCGCCCATGCGTTCCGCGCTTTCGGCGGCGAAATAGGTCTTGTCGACGGTTTCGACACGCAGCGCGTTGACGAAGCCGTCGGCAAAATCGTCGGTGATGTCGACATGCTGCGAATAGATCTTGGTGCCGTCGCTGTTGATGACCTCGACATTGCCGCTGGCGACGAGCCGCTTGGTGTTGCGATTGTATTCCACCCGCTGGGCGACGAGGCGGTTGCCGCCATAATCGATCTGCACGCCGCCGACGGCCGTTACGGTCTGGTTGTCATTGTCATAGACCAGCGTATCTGCCGCCAGCAGCATTTGCGAACCGGTGGGAACGTCGGCTGCCATGCCGCTGATATCCTGGGCAAAAGCCGGGATACTCGGAACGACGCAAGCGAGCAGGCACGCCAAGGCGCTCGCCCCATAGAGGCGCGCCGAATCGGCATGCCTATGGATGCGCAAAACCGCCCCCCTCACTAGCCGTCTTCCTTGTACAGCAAGAAAGTCACCCCGAAGAACATAGCCACGACAACCGGAACCCATGCAGCGACGACTGTGGGTACGAATCCCGCCACGCCGAATGCCTTGACCAGCACTGTCACGACATAAAGCAGAAACCCGGCCAGGACGCCACCCAGAATCATCGTCGCGGATTGTCCCATCCTCGCAAATCGCATCGACACCGTTGCGGCGATCAAAGTCATGGCGACGAGAAGGAACGGCAGCGCTACCAGTGAATCAAATTGCATGGCAAAGGCATTTGCCTTGAGACCGAAGGAGCGGGCAACCTCGATCTTCCCGGGCAGATCGTAGAAAGGGATGGTTTCCGGGCGCGCCAGCCGCTCTTGCACGAACTCGGGCTTGAGATCGGTCGGTATGCGGTCGGTTGCCACCGCTTGGATGTTGCCGTCCCGGAACACCTTGACGTCCTGCAGTTCCCAGTAACCATCCCGCAAATAGGCGTGCGCCGCGTCCTTGCGTTCGACGATGTCGCCTTGCGGGTTGAGGACGAAGAAGGCGGCGTCGGCCATCTCCAGGCCCTGATTGAGGATGGCCCGCGCGCCGATGATAGTATCGCCGGAACTGGTTTTCTGCCGGATCCAGGGCTCGGCGTCAGCCGAGACGGTGTTCGACTTGCCGGAGCGGAGCTGGGTTTCGATTTTTTCGGACCAGGAAAACGCATACGCGGCGATCGGATTGATGACGCCGACCGACAACACCCCGAACAGCAGCGCCCCGATGCAGCACGGCAGCAGGAATTGCCAAGCGGATACGCCGGCGGAACGCGCGATGACCAGTTCATACCTGCGATTAAGCGAGACCAGCGTCGCCATCGCCGAGAACAGGCCGACGAACGGCACCGTCTGCAGCATGATCATCGGCATTCGCAACCCTGAGATGGCAAACGCCGTGCCGTAGGTAAAACCCGGCAAGCCGGTCGTGCGGCCGGAAAGCTCGGTGAAGTCGATCAGGTACACAAGCGCCAGGAGGCCGATGAAGAACCAGATGGTGATCGTCACGTAGCGGAAGAAGAAGTATCTGCCCAGAGTCCAGCCCATTAGCGTGTCCAGCCCATTAGCGTGTCCAGCCCATCAGCCGGCCTCTTGGCCAGAAGCGCCGCGCCTGGCGAAGCGGAGCTTCAGGGCGCTCCAGCCGTCACCGAAGCGGCCGGCGAAATTCGTCATCCAGTCGGCCCAGGCGACCGGCAATTCCATGGTCCGGTTGGAGACGATGAACCATGTCGCGACTGCGGAGGCCACAATAGGAACGCCGTAGACCATATAGGCGTATTGCGGAATGTTGTCGGCCTTCCCAGCGGCAAAGAAACCGAGCCAGCGCACGAAAAGGGCAATCGCGATAGACGTGATCAGCGGATGAATGCGCGCCTCGCGATGGGAGCGCGCGTCTCCCGCGACCGCAAGCGCGATCAGCGCGAAAACGAGTGAATAGGACCATTCGGAGAAACGCTGGTGGACCTCGGCCAGATACTTGTTCGGCCTTTTCTGGAACATCTTGTCGTTCGGACTGGGATTGAGCAGGTACTGTGTCGTCCGGTCCTTCGGCAAGAGCAATACCTCCGATGAGGCCGACATGAAGGCCGACAGGTCGAAGGCATAGGAGGTGAACCGGATGACCGAAAGATCGCCGGCCAGCGTTTTGCGATGGATGACGCCATCGTTCATCATCAGCACCCTCTCGTCGCCGCTTTCGATGATGGCGCCGCTCTTGGCGTAGTAGATGAGGTTGACGCCTTCTTCGCGTGAATCGGCGACAAAAATGCCGCCAAGGCGGTTGTCCGGAAGCCGCTCACCGATCTGCAGGAACAGGCCGTCATCGATCTTGCGGAAGGTGCCTTCCTGGATGATGAGCGACAGAAGATCGGCGCGCGACGACGCCACCAACTCGCGGTTTTTCTGTCGTGCATAGGGGTCGACGCCGTTGTCGACGGCGAACGAAAAAACACTGGCCGCCAGCGCCAGGAACATGATCGGCCGGACGATGGTCCAGCGCGAAGCGCCTGCAGCGTTCAAGACGGCAAGCTCAGAATCGGAATTCATCGCGCTCAGTGTCTGCGCGACCGCGACCACTAGGGCGAAGGGCACGACGATCGGGACGATCGACGGAATGATCAGCGCAGCGACCTCGAAGAAGGTCAGCGCCGACTGCCCGCTGTCGGTCACGAGATCGATGCGGGCGAGCACCTGCGTCGTCCACACGATCGCCAGCGTCCAGATGAGCGCTGCGAGGAAGACCGCCAACGCACGACGCATGATGTAGCGTTCAACGACCTTCATGAAGGCTTTTCTCGATTTTGCCGAACGGCATCATGCCTCCAGACAAGGTAGTCGCCCGGCGACGCCTGCACAACCGGTCCGTTGGCGGTTCGATCTGGTTCCCGTCCCACATCGTTGTTTCCGGTGGCCGGAGTGTCGGCGGCATTGGATAAGAAAGGGCGAACATCAATGGTTAACAACAGGTTGCGGCAGTAAAGCGGGGCCGTGCCGCGACGAATCGCCATCGATTCCATCTGCCATATGGGATCGGATTCCGGCAAAGTCTTGCCAAATGCCGGAAAACGACCAAATGTCGCGCCGGTCACTGACATGGCCGCCGCGGCTGCGACAGGTACAGGCATGAAAGCAGAAGTAACAGAATTGCGTAGCAAAACCGGCCAGGAATCGATTTTTCACGGTGCGGTCGTGATCGGCGCCAACACAATCACGCAGCAGATCGCCAGGCAGGGGCGATGATTGAAAATGGGGGTGGTGCTTCCGGTCGGAAACAGCCAAATATCTGGTTCGTCAAGGCACTCCCCCGAAAACCCAACGCCTTTCCCGAAAGCAGGACATGATGACTTCGAGACCTTCGATCGCCTTTGCCAAGTTCGCAGTGCCCAAAAAAGGCAGCGTCTTCATGCTGGCGGCCAACGATGGCGGTCTCGGCGACGCGGCAAAGGCTTGCGATCCGGCAAAGACCCTGGAACGGGCGTTTCCGGTGGCCGACTTTTCCGGCAAGTTCGCCGGCCTGGTCGAAGTGCTGGCGCCGGAGGGCACATCGCTCGACCGGCTGGTGGCGGTCGGCGCCGGCAAGGTCTCGGCGCTCGACGACTATGCCTGGCTCAAGCTTGGCGGCACCATCGCTGCATCCTTGCGCAAGGCGACGGAGGCGGCGGTCATGCTCGATCTGCCGGGTGCTGACGTCGGCGGCAGGCAAGCGGCACAGCTTGCCGCGGGCATTCTTCTGCGCAGCTATGCTTTCGACAAGTACAAGACGAAAAAGGACAATGGCGACGGCCAGCGCGACGGCAACAAGGCCGAGCCCAAAAAGCCGGTTAAGGTGACCATCCACACCGCCGATCCGGCGGCGGCGAAAAAGGCCTTCGCCGACGAGGTGGCGGTGATCGACGGGGTGCTCCTGGCGCGCGATCTGGTCAACGAACCGGCCAATATACTGGGGCCGGTGGAATTCGCCGCCCGCGTCAACGAACTGGAGGCGCTCGGCGTCGCGGTCGAGATCCTGGTCGAGAAGGAGATGAAGAAGCTCGGCATGGGCGCGCTGCTCGGCGTCGCACAAGGCTCGCCGCGTGGCGCGCGCCTGGCCGTCATGCGATGGAACGGCGGCAAGGCCAAGGACAGCCCGATTGCTTTCGTCGGCAAAGGCGTCACTTTCGACACCGGCGGCAATTCGATAAAGACGGCCTCCGGCATGGAGGACATGAAGGGCGATATGGGCGGCGCGGCCGCGGTGACCGGGCTGATGCACGCGCTGGCTGCGCGCAAGGCCAAGGCCAATGTCGTCGGTGTTATCGGGCTGGTGGAAAATGCCGTCGACGGCCATGCGCAGCGCCCCGGCGACATCGTCACTTCGATGTCGGGCCAGACCATCGAGGTGCTCAACACCGACGCCGAAGGCCGCCTCGTCCTGGCCGATGCGCTGTGGTACTGCAGCGATCGCTTCCAGCCGAGATTCATGGTCAATCTGGCGACGCTGACCGGCGCCACCATGGTCGCGCTCGGCCAGCACTATGCCGGGCTGTTCTCCAACAATGACGAATTGGCGAACAGGCTGACGAGCGCCGGGCAGGCGACGCAGGAACGAGTGTGGCGGATGCCGCTCGGCACCGAATACGACAAGCTGATCGATTCGAAAAATGCCGACATGAAGAACATCGGCGGCCGCTATGGCGGTGCCATCATCGCGGCGCAGTTCCTGCAGCGATTCGTCAGGGATACACCCTGGGCGCATCTCGACATCGCCGGCACCGCGATGGGCGCGCCGTCCAGCGAGATCAACCAGTCATGGGCCTCCGGCTTCGGCGTCAGGCTGCTCGACCGGCTGGTTCGCGACAACTACGAGGAGTGAGACCCTTCAAGGCGCGATCATGGCCGACGTCCTGTTCTACCACCTGACCGAATCGACTCTGGAGGATGCGTTGCCCGGCCTGCTTGAGCGCAGTGTCGATCGCGGTTGGCGCGCCGTGGTACAGACCGGCTCCGAAGAACGGCGCGACGCGCTGGACCAGCATCTTTGGACCTTCAGGGACGATTCCTTCCTGGCGCATGCGACGGACCACGAATCCTATCTGGCCGAGCAGCCGATCCTTTTGACAACCGGCCATGACAATCCGAACGAGGCGCAGATACGCTTCCTGGTTGACGGCGCGGTGCCGCCGAAGCTTGCCGGTTACGAGCGCGCCGTGTTCCTGTTCGACGGCCACGATGCGGCCCAGGTCGAGGCGGCGCGCACGCACTGGAAGACGATGAAGGAAGCCGGCCACGCAGTCACCTACTGGCAGCAGACCTCAGACCGGCGCTGGGAACGCAAGGCGTAGTAAAGCCTGCCGCCTGGGCGATCCACAACCTGGGGTTGCTACAACTGAAGTCGTTCAGCCAAGTCAATGAAGTCGCTGGCCACCAGGTCCCAGGCTTGATCAGGGTGCATATCCGTGGTCTGCGCTACCCCGTGCTCGGTCGGACGCGGGACAAAGGCTGTTCGCAATCCGCATGCCCGAGCCGCTGCAAGGTCGCCATTGTGGGCGGCCACAAGACAGATCTCATCCGGCTTCATTGACAGGACGTCAGCGGTGCGAAGATAGGCTTCCGGCGCAGGCTTGTAGGCTTGCACGACTTCGGCGCCGAGGATCGCATCCCAGGGGATGCGACTCCGCTTCGCCATGTTGAGCATGAGGACGATGTTGCCGTTCGAGAGCGGCGCGATGATATAGCGGGCCTTGAGCCGTGTAAGGCCGGCCACCACGTCCGGCCATGGCTCCAATCGGTGCCATGCCAGGTTCAGTTCGTCCAGCTCGGACGCTGGCACCGAAGCCGGGTCGATCCCGAATTCTGGCAAAACGGCTTCCAGATTCTCCCGATGCAGCACGTCGAGCCGTGTAAAGGGCCGCCGGCCACTGCGCACCTCCTCCATCGCTGGGGAGTAACGGCGGCGCCACGCATCCGCGAAAGCGGTAGGAATAGCGGATCCTGCTCCATGCCGCTTCAGAAACGGCTCAGCTTCGCGCGCCACGCCGCTGCGCCAATCGACGACAGTGCCGAACACGTCGAATACCAACGCACGTACGCCATCCAATGCCATCAACATTCGGCTCCTCGATCCGCACACTATTTTTCCTTCGTCGCCTGCCTCGTTGTTCCCCTTTTTCACGGCCTTGCCGATTTGCTCGGCGATGCGGTCGGGCTTACGCGCGATGACGGCTGTGCAAATTAGATTGCGATATTCCAGTGGCCTGGGCGCCGGCAACAACCCGGTACCGGCATGAGCGGAAGGGTGGCGGGGCGCCACCATCGCGCCCACCCGCTTTCATTCGTTTGCCTTGAGCCAGATCTTTTGCGGACCGTGACCCTTGAAGGGGTATTGTGGATCACTCGGATCGTAAACGAGTGATGGCCCGCTGGCGTCGAGGGGCGGGCACCAACGAAAACTGAACCCGTCGCTTCTCAACGAGAGTTCAAGATCGCAGCCTCCAAATGCGAGGCCGACCCGGCGTCCCATTACCTTTTGATCACGCTGAAAGTACTCCCAAATCATCTTCTGGGCTCGGTCGCTGGGCATCGCCGCGTCCGTGAACTCCAAGTACATCGTCCAGGTCTCCGGTTTGATAAGGAACCTCCTAATCGCATCCTCTCCAGGAGAATTATCGGCTCCGAAAGCGGAAACGGAGAGTAGGACGATTGCCAAGGCGGATCGGATTGCCCGCATCATGCAGACCCCGTTAAGCACCATCTGTGCCTTGTTGTAGCGCAGTCAGGGAGGCAAATCAGCAAAATGTCCGATTATGGCATGATCTCGGAAATGCCGGCTGTCCGGTTTTGCTGTTGATGGCGTCGAATTACTGATCGCGGTAGGACGCCCATTGCTGAGCGTCCCTACCGCGATCCGTAATTCGTAATTCCGCGAAGCTCTGGACAATTGCGAAAAGCGAGCGGCACCACTATTCCAGAATGACGACGGCCTCCACCTCGAAGAGCATGGGGTCAATTGCAAGCTTGGGGACGGGAATTAGAGTCTGCGCCGGCAGCGCTTCACCGAACATTTTTTTGACGTTCTTGGTCAACACCTCAAGCTTGGACATATCGTGATCGACCACGAAGACGGTGAGCTTGGCGACCTGATCCGGCCTCGCACCGAGCGCATCGAGGGCGGTGCGCAAATTTGTGTAGGCCTGCTCAACCTGGACAGCGAAGTCGGGCGACAAGGCTCCCGTGCTGTCTTGCCCGCCCTGTCCGGAGATGTAGGCCACCCGGGCTCCGCGCGGCGTGATCACCGCCGTGCTGTAGCCATTTGGCGACGGGTCGTAGAGGTTTTGTGGATTGACTATGGTCAGCTTGAGATCCTTCTCATTGGCTGTCGTGGCAGTGGGAACTCCCATGGTCATGATGATTAGCCCTTCGATAAGCAGATGCTTGATTGCGCGTGACATGATTTTCTCTTGGCTATGCGAGCAACGTACCCTCCCGGCCGGCATTATTGAACTTTAACCGTATCGCCCATACGATGACTCGTGCGACGTACGAGTCATCGTATGGTACGCTGTACGAGTCAATCGTTCAGATCGATATTCGTTCGCGTTGCCGGTTAAAATCGACGTTCTGAACAGCGAGGAAGACGGATGGCGGCCAAACGCAGCGGCCGGAGCAAACGAGGGATAAATGAGCGACTCCAGCCCTTGCAGGAGCCGCGCAGTGAACCGCCGCTCTCTCGGGAACGTATCGTGGCGACCGCGGTGGACCTGCTTGACGCTCAAGGAGTCGACGGATTGACGATGCGTCGGCTGGCCGATCGCCTCGGCTCGGGCGTGATGAGCCTATATTGGCACGTCGACAACAAAGAGGATGTCTTTGATCTGGCGCTCGACTCGGTGCTTGAATATCGCGGACCGCCGCAAATAGCTCAAGACTGGCGCGGAGAAGTCGTTCATGTGCTCGAAGACTGGCGCGCCAGCATGCTGCGCCACGCTTGGTCCGCAACGCTGTTGCCGCGCCGGGCGCTCGGCCCGAACATCCTCGGTCGCTTGGAACTGCTGAGCAAGACGTTGTCCAGAGCCGGCGTTGCGGACGCAGATGTGAACGTTGCGATATGGTCGCTCTGGAACTATGTGATGGGCGCCACCATCACCCGGGCGAGCTTCGACCTCTCGGACGACGACAGGGCCGCTGCGCAGCAGCGCCTTACACGTCTCAGCGAACGTTATCCGACAATCGAACGCTCTCGTCTGCTGTTGGACAATGATTGGGACGGCGCTTTCAGGAATGGCCTCGACTTCCTGCTCGATGGCCTCTCTCCAAAATGAGGCTGAACGGTAGCTTTGGCTGAAAGCGACTGTCGCAAAATCGCTGATTAAAGTCACAGTTTTGCAGCTGATTTTTGCAAGATCGCAGAAGACGCGGCAACGTCCAAGGTTCCGCAATGGGTGTGAGCCGAAATGCAACCTCTGCACTGCCGAGGCCACTTGACGAAAGGCCGGTGGCGCGCAAAACTGATAGGATGTCAGACCAATTTTGGGCGTAGGTACCCATGCGAATGCGCGGCGAACTGCCCGGGGCACCTGCCACGCGTGTGGCAATCGCCACGCTCCCGCCGTTGGACCGCGGCAAACAAGTCATGGAAGCGCTGGCAGACTATGTCGAGCGCGCTGCGCTGAAGAGCGGTGACCGGCTTCCGACCGAACGCGAATTGATGGCCGCGCTTTCCGTGGGGCGTTCGACGATTCGCGAGGCGATGGGGCGTTTCGAAGCGCTCGGCGTCACCGAGACCCGCAAAGGCAGCGGCACCTATCTTCTCAAGCCGATATCCGCCGGCACGATCCATCTGCCGCTGTCGCTCAACACGGCTGAGCTGCGCGACGGTCTCTTGCACACCCTCGAGGTCCGCCGCGGCATCGAGGCCGAGGCAAGCATGGTTGCGGCACGGCGGCGGACAGTCGACGATCTGCGGACGATCGAGGAAAAACTCATCGAGATGGAGCGCGTCCATCTCGCCACCGGCACGTCGGGGCCGGAAGACCTGGCCTTTCACCTGGCGGTCTACGATGCCACGCACAATCCGCTTTTCCGGCAGCTCCTGGGGCAGATGCGCGAAGCGTTTGAGCGCTTCTGGGACCATCCTTTCGACCGGCAGGATTTCGCGCGGCGATCGTTCCCGTATCACCGTGAGCTGTTCGATGCCATCGTCGCCGGGGACGCGGAGCTGGCGCGCGGAAAAACGCTGAAGATCCTCGAGATCGTGGAACAGGATATCGAGGAAATGTCGAAATGAACGGCCCGGATTTTTTCGACCAGGCCTCGCTGATCGCCGCCCATGACGAGGGCAACGCCTTCGATGCCGTCGTCCCGCCGATCGTGCAGACCTCACTCTTCACCTTCTCGAATTATGACGAGATGCTCGAAACATACCGCGGCGAAAAAGTGCGGCCGACCTACACGCGCGGGCTGAACCCGACCGTGCGCATGTTCGAGGAAATGCTGGCGAAGCTGGAGGGCGCCGAGGACGCGATCGGTTTTGCAAGCGGCATGTCCGCCATCTCATCGGCAGTGCTGAGCTTCGTCGAACCGGGCGACCGCATTGTCGCGGTCAGGCATATCTACCCGGACGCGTTCCGGCTGTTCGGGACGTTGCTCGCGCGCATGCGCATCGAGGTGACCTATGTCGACGGGCGCGACGAGGCGGCTGTCGCGAGCGCCCTGCCTGGCGCCAGGCTGTTCTATATGGAAAGCCCGACCAGCTGGGTCATGGAAACGCATGACATCGGCGCGCTCGCTGCGCTGGCAAAGTCCCGCGGCATCCCGACCATCATCGATAACAGCTGGGCCAGCCCGGTCTTTCAGCGGCCACTGTCGCTCGGCGTCGACGTTGTGGTCCACTCCGCATCCAAGTACCTGGGCGGCCACAGCGACGTGGTGGCCGGCGTGGTCGCGGGCTCGAAGAAATTGATCGGCCGCATCCGCGGCGAAGCCTATCCATATCTCGGCGGCAAGCTGTCGCCATTCGATGCCTGGCTCTTGATTCGCGGCTTGCGCACACTGCCGATTCGGATGCGCGCTCATCAGGCCTCCGGCCTCGAAATCGCACGGCGCCTGCGGGATCATCCAATCGTTGAGAGGGTCTGCCATCCAGGGTTGGCCAACCTGCTTCCCGCGGGGCTCACCGGCACGTCGGGCCTGTTCTCATTTGTCTTCCGCGACGGCATCGACATCCGCACCTTTGCCGACCGCCTCAAGCTGTTCAAGCTGGGCGTGTCGTGGGGCGGCCACGAAAGCCTCATCGTGCCCGGCGAGGTCGTGCTGCAGCAGAAGGCCCAACCCAATTCCGCGATGGCGTTCGGCGTCCATCCGCGGTCCGTGCGTCTCCATGTCGGCCTCGAGGGAACCGAGGCGCTGTGGAGTGACCTGGAAACGGCGATCGACGCCGCTTCCGAAGAAAAGACCTGAAGCAACCAGACAAGAAGGGAACGGAAAATGAAGAAGCTTCTTATCGCCGCATTCGCCACCGTACTGATGTCGGGTGCTGCACTCGCCGACACGACGCTGAAGCTCGTGGAGGTGATCACCAGCCCCGAGCGTACCGAAACCCTGAAGTCGATCGTCGCCAAGTTCGAGGCGGCCAACCCGGGCACCAAGGTCGAGGTGATCTCGCTGCCTTGGGGCGAGGCGTTCCAGAAATTCGCGACCATGGTGTCTGCCGGCGAAATCCCCGACGTCATGGAGATGCCGGACACCTGGCTGTCGCTCTATGCCAACAACGGCCTTCTCGAAAGCCTCGAACCCTATCTTGCCAAATGGGAGCACACCTCGGGCCTCACCGATCGCGCGCTCGAACTCGGCCGCGACGTGAACAACACCGCCTACATGCTGCCCTACGGCTTCTATCTGCGGGCGATGTTCTACAACAAGAAGCTGTTCAAGGAGGCTGGTGTCACCGAGCCGCCCAAGACAATGGACGAGTTCGTGGCGGCATCGGAGAAAGTATCCAAGCTTCCAGGCAAATATGGCTACTGCCTGCGCGGCGGGCCGGGTGGCCTCAACGGCTGGATCATGTTCGGCGCAACCATGGCCGGCTCCAACGAGTTCTTCAATGAGGACGGCACCTCGACCATGAACAGCGAGGGCTGGGTCAAGGGACTGACCTGGGTCGTCGATCTGTACAAGAAGGGATTGGCGCCGAAGGACAGCGTCAACTGGGGTTTTAACGAAATCGTCGCGGGATTCTACACCGGCACCTGCGCAATGCTTGATCAGGATCCAGACGCGCTGATCGCGATAGCCGAGCGGATGAAGCCGGAAGACTACGGCGTCACGACCATGCCGAAGGGGCCGAGCGGCAAGACGTTCCCGACCATCGGCTATGCCGGTTGGTCGATGATGGCGGCCAGCCAGAACAAGGACCTCTCCTGGAAGCTGATCGAAACGCTCGAAGGGCCCGAGGGCAATGTCGAATGGAACAAACGCACCGGAGCACTGCCGGTCCACAAGTCGGCCGAAAAGGATCCCTTCTACGCAAGCGAGCAGTTCAAGGGCTGGTTCGCTGAACTCGAGGACAAGGATGCGGTGCCAACGGTTATGCCGACCTATCTCGAGGAGTTCGCCTTCTTCAAGGACTCGATGGTCATCAAGACCAGTCAACAGGCACTGCTTGGCGATATCACGCCAGAGGAAATGGCCAACCAGTGGGCCGACTATCTGACCAAGGCGCAGCAGAAATACCTGGCCAAGAAATAAACGGCGGACGCCAGGCATCGGGGCCCCCCCACCCGGGCGGCCGCGCGTGGGGGGGGGCAAGGGGGGGGGGTAGGGTGGGGGGTTTTGGGGGTGGGGAAATTGGGGGGATTGGTTTTGGGTTGTT